>NZ_JBHINE010000004.1:0-169711 GCF_042194715.1 Bartonella sp. CM120XJJH
AAGGAAACAAATGGCACTGTAATCAATGTTGCAAACAAAAGCGGTGTGAAACGGGTTATTTCTGGTGTAGAGGATGCAAAAGATAATAATGATGCCGTTAACAAGGGTCAGCTTGATGCAAGTCTGAAAGATCTTTCTAGCAGCCTTCAGTCTGATGACTCGGCTGTTGTTCATTACGATAAGCTGGCAGATGGTAAAACTGACCACACGAGTGTAACTTTAGGAAAAGGTAAGGATGCAGGACCAGTTGCACTTCATAATGTAAAAGATGGTGCTATTGGTGAGAGTTCACATGACGCAATCACCGGTAGTCAGATCAACACAATTTCTCAGGATGTTGCAACATATTTTGGTGGTGGTTCGTCTTTCAAGGAAGGTGTTTTTACAGCTCCGACTTATAACATCTCTAATGTTGCTAAAGATGGTCAGGTAGTAAGTAATTCGTATAACGATGTTGGTAGCGCCTTTGCGGGTCTTGATACGAGTGTCCAGAATGTAAACACTCATTTGTCTAATGAGGTCAAAAAGTTTGATGAAAAACTAAGTAATATTACGCAAGCAGTTCAAGGCGATGCGCTGTTGTGGAGCAAAACGGAGAATGCCTTTGTAGCTTTGCATGAGAAAGAAGGTAAAAAGGAAAGCAGCAAGATAAAGTCGCTTGCAAATGGGGATATAACTAAAGACTCAAGTGATGCAGTAGCGGGTAATCAGCTATATGCTTTAGGTAACAGTGTTGCGAAATCTTTAGGTGGCGGCGCTCAGTATGCGAATGGCCAATGGAGTAAACCTAAATTTACGGTTAAGATAATAAAATCTGATGGTAGTGAGAGTGAGGAGAGTTATACAGATGTGGCTTCAGCGTTTGCCGGTGTAGGAACTTCTTTCACGGATCTTCATAAAGAGATTACCAACGAGATTACCACTGCTCAAGCTGATGCATTGTTGTGGGATAAGGATAAAGGTGCGTTTGTAGCGACGCATGGAGAGAAAGAAGGCAAAAGCAATAGTAAGCTTACATCTCTTTTAGATGGCGCCATTAAGGATGGTTCTACGGATGCGGTAACGGGTAACCAGCTTCATAAATTAGGTGGTGATGTTGCGCAGTCTTTAGGCGGTAATGCTAGGTATGAAGGTGGAACTTGGACAGCTCCAAGTTTTAAGGTTAAGACCGTTAATGAGGATGGTACTAAAGTTGAAGAGAAGAAGTATGATACTGTATCGGAAGCTTTTGAGGGCGTAGGAACATCTTTTGAGAAACTTCAAAAAGAGTTTACCCAAAACAACACGGAGGTTACTGAAAATATTAAGCAGAATGCTTTGTTGTGGAGTGATTCTGAAAAGGCGTTTGTAGCGACACATGGAGAGGGTGATGGGAAAGGCAACAGTAAAATTAAGTTTCTTTCCAATGGCGATGTTTCTGCAAGCTCGAGTGATGCGGTTAATGGTTCTCAGCTTTTTGATACGAATAAAACAGTTGCAACTTATTTAGGCGGTGGCGCTGAATATAAGGAAGGAAAATGGGTTGGACCTACATTCAAGGTAAAAACCATTACAGAAGATGGCAACTCTGGAGAAGAGGATTATACGAGTGTATCGGCAGCACTTGCTGGTGTAGGAAGTTCTTTTACGAATATTAAGAATGAAATTAACAAAGAGATTACCCAGGTTGTGGGAGATAGCCTTGTTAAGTTTGATGACACGACAAATATGATCAATCTTGGTGGTGAAAAAGCAGGTGCGAGCATCAGTATTGCGGATAAGGATAGTAAAGATAGAATACTTTCCGGTGTTAAGGCAGCAGAGAATGACAATGAAGCGGTTAACAAAGGTCAGCTTGATGCAAGTCTGAAGGATCTTTCCAGTAGCCTTCAGTCTGATGATTCAGCAGTGGTTCTCTACGATAAAAAAGATGGTGATAATGGCAGCATTGATTACACGAGCGTGACTTTAGGAAAAGGTAAGGATGCAGGACCAGTTGCACTTCATAATGTAAAAGATGGTGCTATTGGTGAGAGTTCACATGATGCGATTAATGGTAGCCAGATCAACACAATTTCTCAGAATGTAGCTAAATTTCTTGGTGGCGATGCAAAATTTGTTGAAGGTACGTTTACAGGACCAACCTACAAGTTATCCAAGGTTGATACAGCTGGTAATATAACAGACAGCTCTTTTGATAATGTTGGTAGTGCATTTACTGGTCTTGATGAGAATATCAAGAATGTGAATGCACGGATTAAGGAAGTTTCTGAAGGAGTAGCGCAGGATTCTTTATCGTGGAGTAAGGGTGATAACGCCTTTGTAGCTCTTCATGGGGAAGGTGAGGACAGAAACAATAGCAAATTAAAGTTTCTATTAGATGGAGAAATTTCTAAAGGTTCAACAGAAGCGATCACGGGCAATCAGCTTTATTCCATGAATCAGACATTTGCGACGTATTTTGGTGGTGGTGCAGGTTATGATAAAGATGGACAATGGAAAGCACCAAGTTTTGTAATCAAGAAAGTTGATGCAGAAGGTAAAGAAAGTGAGGAAAGTTATAAGAGTGTAGCGGAAGCACTTTCTGATATTAGTAGTTCTGTCACGAATGTTCATAATGATGTTACTAATGTTGTCAGTGATAGCCTTGCCAAGCAGGATGATGATACGAAAGTTATCAATATTGGTACAGAAGTAGAAGGCAGTGAAATCAATATCGCAAATAAAGACAAAGGGGATAGAATACTTTCCGGTGTTAAGGCAGCGACAAAGGATAATGAAGCGGTTAACAAAGGTCAGCTTGATGAAAGCTTGAAAGATCTTTCTAATAATCTTCAGTCTGATGAATCAGCTGTTGTTCATTACGATAAAAAAGATGGTGATAATGGCAGCATTGATTACACAAGTGTGACTTTGGGTAAAGGTAAGGGTTCTACACCTGTTGGTTTGCATAATGTTGCCGATGGTACAATTGGTGAGAATTCGCATGATGCGGTTAACGGCGGTCAGATTTCTAAGGTTTCTCAGGATATTGCGCAATACTTAGGTGGAGGAACAAGCTTTAAAGAAGGCACTTTCACGGGTCCAACCTATAAAATATCTAGTGTTGATGCAAAAGGCGAGGTAGTAGAAAAATCCTATAATGATGTAGGCTCTGCTTTTTCAGGAATTGATACGAATTTCAAGAATGTAAATAGCAACCTAACGAATAAGTTTAATGAACTTACTGAAAACATCACGAATATTACTCAGGAAGTTCAAGGAGATGCTTTGTTGTGGAATGAGGACGCAGAGGCGTTTGTAGCGACACATGGAGAGAAGGAAAGCAAGAGTAAGATTACATCACTTGCGGCTGGCTCTATAGTATCAGGCTCGAGTGATGCGGTTAATGGTTCTCAGCTTTTTGGTCTGCAAAAACAGTTTGCTGGCTATTTTGGTGGTGGTGCTGGTTATAATGAGAAAGGCGAATGGCAAGATCCGGATTTCCAAATTCAGACTTTCAGCAATGATGGTACGAAAGGTGATAAGAAGAGCAGTAATAATGTTGCAGGTGCATTTAATGACATTAATGACAGCATGAGCACTATCAACGCTCGTATTAAGGAAGTTTCAGAAGGAGTTGCACAAGATTCTTTATCATGGAGCAAGGCTGAAGGTGCTTTTGTCGCCTTGCATGGAGAAAAAGATGGTGAGAAGACACACAGCAAGATCACATCACTTGCAAATGGTGACATTACTGCTAGCTCAAGCGATGCAGTAGCAGGAAATCAGCTATATGCTCTAGGTAACAGTGTTACAAAGTCTTTAGGTGGTGAAGCTAGTTATGCAGGTGGCGCTTGGATGGCTCCAAGTTTCAAAGTTAAGACCGTTAATGAAGATGGCGCTAAAGTTGAAGAGAAGGAGTATGATACTGTATCGGCAGCGCTTGCTGGTGTAGGAACATCTTTTGAGAATCTTCAAAAAGAGTTTACCCACAATAACACGGAGATTACTGAAAATATTAAGCAGAATGCGTTATTGTGGAGTGATTCTGAAAAGGCGTTTGTAGCGACACATGGAGAGGGTGATGAGAAAGGAAACGGTAAAATTAAGTTTCTTTCCAATGGAGAGGTTTCTGCAAACTCGAGTGATGCGGTTAATGGTTCTCAGCTTTTTGATACGAATAAGACAGTCGCAACTTATTTAGGCGGTGGCGCTGAATATAAGGAAGGTCAATGGAGTGCTCCAAGCTTCAAGGTTAAGATTGTCAAAGAAGATGGCAGTGCCGTTGAAGAGCAGAGCTATGATGATGTTGCGTCTGCCTTTGCTGGTGTGGGTGATTCATTCACGAATATTCATAAAGAGCTTCAGAATGAGATTAATAAAGTTGTAGGAGATAGTCTTGTTAAGCAGGATGATGCTACGAAGGTGATCAAGATAGGTGATGAAAAAGAGGGTAGTGCAATCACAATTTCAAACATGAATGGTGATACACGTAGTCTCTCTGGTGTGAAAGCGGGGACACTTTCTGAAGGCTCGACGGAAGCAGTGAATGGTTCTCAGCTTTATTCATTGCATCAGACGCTAGCGATGTATTTAGGAGGAGGGGCTAGCTATGAAGGAGGCGAATGGAGGGCCCCGGAATTCAAGGTTGCACAATTCAATACTGATGGTCTTTCGTCTGAAAAGAAGATTTATCATGATGTAGCAGGAGCCTTTGATGGTGTCAGTGAGGGTATGACGAGTATCAACGACCGTATTCATGATGTTGAGAAGAATGTGGCGACCAATGGTTTGAACTGGAATGAAGAAGAAGGCGCGTATGATGCGAAGCATGATGGCAATTCGAGTAAGATTACGAATGTGTTGGATGGTAAGATAGAAGAAGGCTCGCAAGAAGTTGTTAATGGTGGTCAGCTTTGGAGCACGAATGAGAGGGTAAAAGAGGTTGAAGACAAAGTAGATACGATAGATCAACATGTGAAAGATATTGAAGTAGCGGTAACAGATGGCGTTGTTAACTATGACAAAGATAATGATGGGAAAAAGACCAATAGCATTACGTTAGTAGGTGGCAATGACAGCGAACCTGTTATGATAGACAATGTAGCGGATGGCAAGATTGAAACAGGATCTCAGCAAGCTATTAATGGCGGTCAGTTGCATGATTATACTGAAGAGCAGATGAAGATAGTTCTTGAAGATGCCAATAAGTATACGGATGAGAAAGTTAGTAGTTTTGTCAATGATGCTGTTAACGAGTCGAAATCCTATACAGATATGAAGTTTGAGACGTTGAATTATGCTATTGAGGATGTTCGGAAAGAAGCAAGACAAGCGGCTGCTATTGGTTTGGCGGTATCCAACTTACGTTACTATGATATACCAGGATCTTTAAGTGTTTCATTTGGTAGTGGTTTATGGCGCAGTCAGTCCGCATTTGCTCTTGGTGCTGGGTATACATCTGAAGATGGAAATATTCGCTCGAATGTATCTGTGACAAGTGCTGGAGGTCATTGGGGTGTAGGTGCTGGAATTACTCTGAGGTTGAGATGATAATAGAAAAAATGGCTGTTATTGTAGAAAAGAGAAGTATGTTAATAAAGATTCTGTTCGCTCTTGCCTTAATAGGCAAGAGCGAAAGCTTTGCTAACGAGAACAATAATATTTATACAGTGCATCCACCGCGCTTATCGATACCTAAGGGCGAACCTGGCGAAACACGTCGAATTATTATGCAGTTTTATGACTGGACTTTGATTTGTGACGAAAAACAAAAGCTTAAACATAAGCAAGGTATATGTAATGTGACACAGACGGTTCATGATCAAGAAGGAAATACCATTTTTAGTTGGTCTCTTGTTTCTACGACAAATGGTCAAGCAGTGATGCTTTTTCGAACATTGCCAAATTCTGATATAAATATTCCGATTCAAATGTTTGTAAAAGGTGTTAAAAAACCTGTTCTTATTCATTATACACAATGTAATGAAACGGTTTGTTTGGCACAATCACCTGTAGGTCCGGTTTTGACTAAACAAATAGAGCAGAACAATAAAGTACGTATTTCCTATAAAACTAAAGAAGGAAAGGTATTTTCTTTTACTGTACCGTTTAAAGGGCTAAGTGCGGCACTTAATTCTTTAAGTTCTTAAAATCCATCGAGTATTTTTAACAAGAGTCATTTTTTATAAATCGTTGTATTATATTTATGAGTGTAAATTATAAGGTCAAATAAGTAAGAAGTTTTATATAATATGATATCGAGATGATTTATTGGAAAGAGTGAGAGTTTTATGAATATAAAGTCATAATAAGTTCTTTATATGTAATAGAAAATCAAGTTAATATTTTTCAGATAAATTTATAATCCTAGAGATTTTCTTGAACGATAATTTTTATTGGTATTCACAAAATAAGAGCTATTGTAATTGCTTTTTGTAGTACTATGGAACTTTTATTCCAGCGTAATCAAAGCCATTTCGTTTCATATAATAAACGAGATTTGTGTGTGGATAACGAGATTGAAAATTTTTTTCTTATAAACCGCACTAATGTATAGGTTCTTGTAACCTCAAGAGTCAGTAAATAATATGATAATGTGGGTTTATTACAATAGAGGTGTGCTCCGTGTAAATAGTATAAAGAAAAGAGCATAATTTATAAAAACTGATGTGAACGTAAACGATTAATTTATAGTTTTAAGTTCATAAAGAGAAACATGATTTCACGGAAACAACCAAAAGGTTATACAAAAATCTGAATGATGCTAGTGTAGAAAATTTTAATGATAGGAAAAGAAAGAATGATTTCTTGTATTTATCATTTGTTGCTGCATTATTGCTTTATTTAGGAATGAGCAGAAGAGTTTTCGCGTTTATTTATTGGGGGAACGCTCAAGGGATAAGAGAAATGACCCCGTTAAATTATGGTTCAAAAGAGTTAAAACGAGGAGAAATATATGATACCAAAGCAGATCAGTTGCACGATCAGTGCGGTAGTAATACAAATAATCGTTCTGCACTGTCAAGAACAGAGGCATACTCTGTCCTTGTTGATATAAAGAGACAACAGAGAAAAAAACATTATGAACAGAAACAGGGTTTTGTTCAATCTGAGACAGCTTTAGAGTTTCATAGTCAGATAATGATAGGTGTCCAAAAAACAAAAAAACTCAAAGCACCTTTTCTTCGACGCTTCCATCCAGTAAAGTCTCCACCTCTTTACGCGGCACTTGATCTCGGAACAAATAATTGTCGTCTTCTTATCGCATCTCCCAGTAAACCTGGATATTTTCGTGTTGTTGATGCTTTTTCTCGTATTGTACGATTGGGAGAAGGTTTAATAAATAACGGTTTTCTTAATACACAAGCTATGGATCGTGCGATTGAAGCATTAAAGATTTGTCATTTAAAGCTAAAACAAAGACATATTAAGCGTTATCGCTTGATTGCAACGGAAGCTTGTCGCTCTGCAGAAAATGGTAGACATTTTATTCAGCGTGTTTTGGAGGAGACAGGTCTTGAATTGGAAATTGTTGATCGGCAAACAGAAGCGCGTTTTGCTGTTATAGGGTGTAGTACACTTGTTGAACCAAATACTGATGCAATTGTGCTTTTTGATATCGGAGGAGGGTCATCAGAAATTGTGCTACTTGATGTTTCTCAAAAGCGTTCTTTTCGTTTAGCGAGACAAATTATTGCTTGGACTTCTCTTCCTGTTGGCGTTGTTACGCTTGCTGAACGTTTTGGGGGAAATGATATTAACTTAGACGATTTTGAAAAAATGAAAAGCTATGTGCGAGGGTTATTAAATAATTTTTCAGATCGTCATAAATTAGGAGAGTTAGCGCAAGGTTCGAAGTTTCATCTTTTGGGAACCTCTGGTACGGTTACGACTTTAGCAGGAATGTATCTTAATTTAGAGCGTTATGATAGGAAAAAAGTGGATGGTATCTGGATGAATGATGCAGACATTACTCTTATGACACAACGCCTATTATCATGGGACATAGAAAAGCGTATCATAAGTCCTTTTATTGGGCGCGAGAGAGCAGATTTAGTTTTAGCTGGTTGTGCAATTTTAGATGTTATTCGGGAAGTTTGGCCAAGTCAGCGTTTAAGAGTTGCTGATCGTGGATTAAGGGAAGGAATTTTGATAGAGCTGATGTTACGCGATGGGGTATGGTGTCGTCATAGAAAGAGCAGAAATTTCAAGCGTTAGAGAATTAAATATGGAGACAATGAATAACGATGAAAAAAACAACAAAAACACCGAGAGGTGGCTATGGAGGTTCAGGGTCACATGAATTATATCAGCGCGTAAAAAAGAAAGCAGGAACCATTAAAGCTTCATCACGACGATGGTTAGAGAGGCATCTGAATGATCCTTATGTACATCAATCAAAAGTAGATGGTTATCGTTCGCGTGCGGCTTATAAACTCATTGAAATTAATGAGCGCTATAGGTTTTTGAAAAAAGGCCAAAAGGTTATTGATCTAGGAGCAGCACCTGGGGGCTGGTGTCAGGTGGCTGAGCGTATAGTAGGGTCAAGCGATGAAAATCCTAGCGTTGTTGGTATTGATTATTTACATGTTGATCCATTGCCTAGAGTGTCCATGTTGGAAATGGATTTTTTACATACAGATGCACCGCAGAAATTAATTGAAACTTTAGGGACAAACCCGGATGTGGTTCTTTCTGATATGGCGGCGCCAACAACAGGTCATCGTCAGACGGATCATTTAAGAACGATTTATTTATGTGAAGTTGCGGCTGATTTTGCTCTTTCGGTTCTTAAGCCTGGGGGACATTTTTTAGCAAAGGCTTTTCAAGGAGGAGCAGAAAATACTCTTCTCACGATACTAAAACAGCATTTTAAAAAAGTCTATCATGTTAAACCACCCGCAAGCCGATCAGAATCAGTAGAGCTTTATCTTCTAGCACTTGAATTTAAGGGAAAAACAAAAATACAAGAATAGCGCCTTCTTTTAAGAAGACTTAACTTTACTTAACCTATTTAGATGTGATGTTTTTTTTCTCAAAGAGTTATCGGCGATATTGACAGTTTTTCTGTTATCAATGATGAAAAACTGGTAAAACTAATTTATTGCCTGTAGAGGTAGAGAGATTGATTCCTCAGTGAGTGCTTCCAATGAAATTTCTTGATCAAGCTAAAGTTTATATTCGTTCTGGTAATGGAGGTTCTGGAGCAGTATCATTTCGTCGTGAAAAATTCATAGAATTTGGAGGACCTGATGGGGGGAATGGAGGACGGGGTGGTGATGTTTGGGCTCTTGTTGTTGATGGGCTTAACACGCTGATTGATTATCGCTACCAACAGCATTTTAAAGCAAAAACAGGGGGGCATGGCAAGGGGCGTAATATGACGGGTGAAAAGGGTGATGATGTCATCCTTAAAGTTCCGGTTGGGACGCAAATTTTTGAAGAAGATAATACAACATTAATCTGTGATTTAACAGAAGTGGGACAGCGCTATCGTCTTGCAAAAGGAGGGAATGGCGGTTTTGGTAATCTGCATTTTACAACATCGACAAATCGGGCACCGCGTCGTGCAAATCCAGGTTTGGCTGGAGAAGAGCGTGCAGTATGGCTTCGTTTGAAGTTAATTGCTGATGCTGGGCTTATTGGTTTACCCAATGCTGGAAAATCAACTTTTTTAGCTTCTGTAACGGCTGCAAAACCAAAAGTTGCAGATTATCCTTTTACTACTCTACATCCTCATCTTGGTGTTGTACGTATTGATGGTCGTGAATTTGTTTTGGCTGATATTCCAGGATTAATTGAAGGAGCGCATGAAGGTGTGGGAATTGGAGATCGTTTTTTAGGACATGTGGAACGTTGTCGCGTACTGCTTCATCTAATTTCTTCTCAAGAAGAAGATGTAGCAAAAGCATATCAAATTGTGCGTCATGAACTTGAGGCATATGGAAATAATCTAAGTAATAAAACTGAAATTGTTGCTTTAAGCCAGATAGATACTCTGACAATTGAAGAGCGTGAAGCTAAACGGGAAGCTTTGCAAAGTGTAACGGATCAACCTGTTATGATGTTTTCTGCGGTTGGTCGCGAAGGTTTAGAAAATGTGCTGCGTGCTGGTGCACATATTATTGAAATGTCACGCAAAGAGGAGATTAGTAGGGATAGCAAGGTTGATTGAGATGGCTGTTGGATCGCAAAAACTTACACACTATAAACGTATTGTGGTCAAGATTGGATCTGCCCTTTTGGTTGAACCTCAGACAGGTTTACGGGTTGAATGGCTTAAAAGCTTGATCAGTGATGTTGTTGAATTGCACAAAGGAGGCGTAGAGATATTGTTGGTGTCTTCAGGCGCTATTGCTTTAGGAAGGACATTATTACAGCTTCCTAAGGGCGCTTTGAAATTGGAAGAAAGTCAGGCATGTGCTGCTTTGGGTCAAATTGAATTAGCAAAAACCTATGGGGATGCGCTTGCTCAACATGGACTCAAAACAGGACAAATTTTGCTCACTCTCTTTGATACGGAAGAGCGAAGGCGTTACCTCAATGCACGTGCGACAATTAATGTGCTTTTACGTTTTAGAGCAGTACCTGTTATTAATGAGAATGATACTGTTGCGACAAATGAAATTCGTTATGGTGATAATGATCGTTTAGCTGCACGTGTAGCAACAATGATGGGGGCAGATCTTTTAATACTTTTATCCGATATTGATGGTCTTTATACAAAGTCTCCCCATAGTGATCCTACGGCTGAATTTATACCTTTTGTTGCATCCATTACGCATGATATCGAAAAAATGGCAGATGTTGCTGCTTCAGAGTTTTCACGGGGAGGAATGAAGACTAAGCTTGATGCCGGAAAAATAGCTAATGCTGCTGGAACGGCGATGATTATCACCTCAGGCAAGCGTATGAATCCCCTTGCTGCAATTGACAAAGGTGAACGCAAGAGTTTTTTTGCGGCAAGTAAGAAATCTGTCAATGCTTGGAAAACATGGATTTCTGGTCATTTAGATCCATCTGGTGTTTTGACGATTGATCAAGGAGCCATTAGGGCTCTTGAATCAGGAAAATCGTTATTAGCAGCAGGGGTTATTGGCGTTGAGGGAAATTTCCAGCGTGGGGATACGGTTGCAATTGTTGGTACAGATGGAGTTGAGATTGCGCGTGGACTTGTAAGCTATGACAAAGATGAGGCTGTACGCATTATAGGACATAAAAGTGAAGAAATTGAATCTATTCTTGGGTATGAGGCGCGCTCTGCTATGGTGCATCGTAATGATATGATTGTACGTTGCTTGACCAATTCTGTTTAAAAAAGTTACTTTTGTTTTTATTGTTTTCGCAGAGTGGATGATACGATGACTTTAGAAGAACAAATGAAAGATATGGGACAAAAAGCACGCTATGCCGCTGCAGCGTTGGCCGTTGCTTCTTCTGAGCAAAAGAATAATGCATTGGAAATGATCGCTTTAAGTCTAGAGGCTCAATCAGATGAAATTTTACGAGCGAATTGTCAAGATTTAGAGAATGCTGCTCAGAATAATTTGAAAGCTGCAATGATTGATCGGCTAAAATTAGATGACTTGCGTTTACGTGCAATGATAGACAGTGTTCGCCAAGTTGCTCGTTTATCTGATCCTGTTGGACAGGTCATGAGTGCGTGGAAACGTCCAAATGGGCTTCATATAAGTCGTGTACGAACACCTCTTGGTGTGATTGGCATTATTTATGAAAGTCGTCCAAATGTTACAGTTGATGCGAGTGCTTTGTGCTTAAAAGCAGGCAATGCTGCGATTTTGCGCGGTGGTTCGGATAGTTTTCATTCTTCTCACGCTCTTCATTTAGCTTTGGTACAAGGTTTAGAACGCTCTGGTTTACCTAAAGATGCCATCCAAATGGTCAGAACGACAGATCGCGCTGCCGTTGGGGAAATGCTCAAAGGATTGGATGGGGCGATTGATGTGATCGTACCACGTGGTGGAAAGAGCCTGGTTGCCCGTGTTCAGTCTGATGCACGTGTTCCAATTTTTGCTCATCTGGAGGGACTTTGTCATATTTATATTGATAAATCGGCAGATCTAGATATGGCACGCAATATTGTTTTAAATGCAAAGTTGCGGCGGACAGGGATATGCGGTGCTGTTGAGACAGTTCTCATTGACAGCCAAGCATTAAAAAAGTTTCTTCCTGTTTTAACTGCTTTACAGGAGAAGGGGTGTGAAATTCGTGCCACAGAAGATATTGTTTTTCTTATGCCAGATGTCAAATTAGCTTCTGAAGAAGATTGGTCGCATGAATATCTTGATGCTATTCTTTCTGTTAAAACGGTTGAGGGTGTTGAGGGAGCCATTTCTCATATCAAGCGTTATTCATCAGGACATACGGAATCGATTATTGCTGAGGATTTGGAAGTGGTAAAGAAATTTTTTAATCATTTAGATTCAGCTATTTTATTACACAATGCATCTACACAATTTGCTGATGGAGGTGAATTTGGTTTTGGAATGGAAATTGGTATCGCAACAGGAAAAATGCATGCACGTGGCCCGATAGGTGTTGAACAGCTAACTTCATTTCAATATTATGTTAAAGGAAATGGTCAGGTTAGAGCTTGAAAACACCATTTTTTCCATGGAAAAATTGTATGCCACATGTTGAAAGATCCAATGTTGTGGGTCTTTTTGGTGGTTCCTTTAATCCACCGCATGCGGGGCATCTTCTTGTTGCAAAAATTGCCATTCGGCGTTTGCATCTTGATCAGTTATGGTGGATGATCACTCCAGGAAATCCTTTAAAGGATTGTACACAGTTGCTCTCTTTAGAGGAGAGAATGCAATTAAGTTTTAAACTTATTGATCATCCAAAAATTCGCTTAACAGGTTTTGAACAGGCTATAGGGAGCAAAGTATCAGTAGATACGATTTTTCATATTCTTACCCATTACAGTGGCGTAAATTTTGTATGGATTATGGGGGCAGATAGTTTTACGACGATACATCATTGGTATCGATGGCATGATATTGTCTCAATGCTTCCTATTGCGATTATTGATCGTCCTTTAGGCAATCAGTCGGCACTTTCTTGCCCGATGGCACATATTTATCGTCGGTTTCGTTTGGATGAGAGAGAAAGTAAGCGATTACCTTTTATCAAGCCACCAGTTTGGACTTATTTGCATGGACCTTTATCTTTTCAATCTTCAACGAAGCTGCGTTTGAAAAAAAATGATTTTTCTTGAACATTTCATAAGATTCTGCTTCTCTTTAGAGAAATCTCTTTTTAGATTCCACAACGATAAGAAAGGATATTGATCTGAAAAATATTGCACACAAACACTCTTACGATATTATGCCTTCAAAAGAAAAAAAAGTTTTTTCTGTTAGTGAGAGTCTTGAAGTTATTCTCAAGAGCTTAGAAGATACAAAAGCAGAAGATATTGTTACTATTGATATTCGGGGGAAGTCATCTTTGGCTGATTATATGGTCATAGCTTCAGCAAATTCGCAGCGTCATGTATCTTCTGTTGCTGATCATTTATTACATACTTGGAAAGATAGTGGGCAGGGGCTTGCACGTGTAGAAGGACTTGCTGGAGGCGACTGGGTATTGATTGATACAGGTGATATTATCACTCATCTTTTTCGTCCAGAAATTCGTCTTTTTTATAATTTAGAAAAAATATGGATGACTCCGGATTTAAACGATACAGCTTTGCTTCTCTTCGGAGAGCATTAAAATGCAAATTTCTATTTTTGCGGTTGGTCGTATGAAAAGTGGGGCGGAGCAAAAATTAGTTCAGCATTATTTGGATCGTTTTTCTAAAATTTCTAGAGATGTAGGCTTTCATTTTAAAAAGTTACGAGAGATACCAGAAAGTCGTGCTCAAACAGCTTGTCAACGTGCGGAGGAAGAGGGGAGAAAACTTATTGAATTTTTACCTGAAAAATGTCGATTAATTGTGTTAGATGAGCGTGGAGAATCGATTTCTTCAACCTCTTTTTCTGAAAAATTGAGGTGTTATCGTGATGAGGGCATTCGAGATGTCGTCATTGCTTTGGGAGGACCTGATGGGCATAATGAACAAATAAGGAAGCGTGCTGATTTTCTTTTATCGTTTGGTTTGATGACGTGGCCACATCAAATTGCACGTATTCTTCTTACAGAACAACTTTACCGCGCTGTAACAATTGAAAATAATCATCCGTATCATCGTTTTTAATATTTTTGTGCAATTTTTAGCACTTATTTATATATTTATTAATATTGTTTTAGCTGACACCATTTAAAGCATCTCTAATGTATACGATGAGGTGTCATGGTTGGGCAAATGAAAAAGCTTCTTCATAGAAAGATGCTATATTTATATGGGGAGTACGTGATATTTGTCATTTTGCTCTTGAGTATGTTTTTTTGCTCCTCTGTATCGCATGCGGAAGATACAATGGGAAGTACGGAAGTACATAAAGAATTGGGAGAAATTCGCCAAAATATTTCACTTTCGCGTGAGCGTGTTGCTGTTCTTATGCATCAAGTTGAGCATTTAAAAAAAGATCAACGTGTTTTGAGTGATGCACTCATAAAGGCGGCTAAAGAAGAACGTACAGTAGCAGATGATATTGCTAAAAGGGAAGAAAAGCTTAAAAAAATGATAGAAAAGCGGGTACAAGTCTATCAAAGTTTAAAAAATCGTCGCGCTGAATTTGCGGAAGTTCTTGCAATTTTAGAACGTATGGGATTGAATCCACCTCCTGCTCTTATGATACAGCCAGAGGATGCGTTGGCTTCTATACGTAGTTCTGTTTTATTAGGTACTGTTATTCCTCAGATGCAGGAGAAAACACGAGATTTAACAGAAAAACTCAAGGAGTTGACCAATTTGAGTAATTCCATTACTACAGAATATAAGGCATTAAAGACAAAACTGCAAAATCAAGCAGAGCAGCGAAAACGTCTAGAGCTTTTATTAGACCAAAAAAACAAACTACAAAAAAAATCAGAAAAAGAACTTACAGAACAGCAACAAAAAAATATTGCTCTTGCTAAAAAAGCGCAGTCTTTGGAAGAATTGATTTTAGAGCTCGACCGTCAGTCAAAATTTAGCTCTGATGCATCAGTACAGGTACGGAAAAGTTTGCAATTATTAGAACAGTCAAATTTTGAAAGCCGAAAAGGTTCTTTACTTTTTCCTGTTTCAGGAAAAAGAATACATCGCTCTAACAAAAGTTCGCAGATTACGCGCTTTGGTGAAACGATAGAAACAGAGTCAGGAGCTGTTGTTATATCACCTGTGGATGCTTTTGTTGCTTTTGCTGGGCCATTTCGTTCTTACGGACACTTAATCATTCTCAATGTTGGAAATGGTTATCATATCATTCTTACTGGAATGTCGAGAATTAATGTAAAACAGGGGCAGTTTGTTCTTTCAGGTGAGCCTCTGGGTATAATGGAGATGCAATTTATTTCAAACAGTGTTGCATTGGATATAGGAAAAACTTCTCCAATGCTTTACATTGAGTTTAGAAAGCAGGGAAAACCTGTAAATCCAACTCCTTGGTGGCAGACTGAAAAAATAAGAAGGAGCCAAAATGATTCGTAAAGTTATTCTTTTGGTCGCTGGGGTATTGCTCGGCGCCTGTTCAATGATTATGGTGCAGTCTGTTGCTGCAAATAATGAAGATAATGCATATAAAAAGCTAGCTATATTTGGCGATGTTTTTGAGCGCGTGCGTATGCAATACGTTACAGTTCCAGATGATAAAAAGCTTATTGAAAATGCTATCAATGGCATGCTCACATCACTGGACCCTCATTCATCTTATTTGAATGCTGAAGAAGCCAAGGATATGCGGGATTCTACGAAAGGAGAGTTCGGAGGTCTTGGTATTGAGGTCACTATGGAAAAAAACTTAATTAAAGTTGTTTCACCAATGGATGATACTCCCGCTTCAAAAGCAGGTATTCTAGCCGGAGACCTTATTTCAAAAATTGATGATGTACAAACGAATGGTCAAACATTGAATGAAGCTGTTAATAAGATGCGAGGTGCTCCTGGAACACCAATTACCTTAACAATTATTCGTTCTGGCGTTGATAAGCCATTTGAAGTGAAGATTGTTCGTGATATTATCAAAGTAAAAGCGGTGAAATATCGGGTTGAGGGTGACATTGGATATTTGAGAGTTATCCAGTTTTCTGAGCAGACATTGAATAACCTTCTGGCGGCAATTAAAGATATCCAATCTAAAATTCCTGAAGATAAGCTAAAAGGTTACGTCCTTGATTTGCGGCTTAATCCGGGTGGGCTTTTAGATCAAGCTGTTAGTGTTTCGAGTGCTTTTCTCAATAAAGGTGAAATTGTGTCGACTCGTGGGCGCAAAAAGAGTGATGTGACAAGATTTGACGCGAAACCAGGTGATGTCATCAATGGAAAACCGCTCATTGTCCTTATTAATGGTGGTTCGGCAAGTGCTTCTGAAATTGTTGCTGGTGCATTACAAGATCATCGTCGTGCAACAATTTTAGGAACGCAGTCTTTTGGTAAAGGATCTGTTCAAACAATTATTCCTTTGGGTGAAAATGGAGCTTTACGCTTAACAACAGCACTTTATTACACGCCATCTGGCACTTCTATTCAAGGAACAGGGATTACGCCTGATATTATTGTAGAGCAACCACTCCCTGAAAAATATAAGGGTTATGATGTAAAAATTGGTGAGTCTGCATTAAAAGGACATATCAAAGGAAAAAGAGAGAGTAATAAAGGATCTGGTTCAGCTGCTTTTGTTCCCAAAGACCCTAAAGATGATATTCAATTGAATGAGGCTTATAAATTGTTACGAGGTGAAATGGCAAATGCAGCATTTCCACCAGATCCCAATAAGGATGTGTTAAAGTGAGCATTGATATCTATAGCTTGCGATTTTGAGGAATATTAAATGGATGCAGGTATTGATTTGAAGATTCTTCCATATCGCAAATGTGTTGGGATTGTTGTCTTTAACCATGAGGGTAAAGTGTGGGTTGGGCGTCGTTTAAAGATGCCCATTCATGCAGATATTGAAATATCTCATCGTTGGCAGCTTCCTCAAGGAGGGATTGATGAAGATGAAAAACCATTGGATGCAGCATATCGTGAACTTTATGAAGAAACGGGTATTCGATCTGTAAAGTTAATTAAAGAAGCACAAAATTGGTTCCATTATGATTTTCCACAAGAACTTATTGGGTGCACATTAACCAATAAATATCGTGGGCAAATACAAAAGTGGTTTGCTTTCCAGTTTACAGGAAAGCTTTCTGAAATTGCGATTAATCCGCCACCAGATGGCAGTAAAGCGGAATTCGATCAATGGAAATGGATCGATCTAGAAACCCTTCCGTTGATTGCGGTTTCTTTCAAAAAGCATGTTTATACGAAAGTGGTCAGCGAATTTCGAGGTAGCCTTAGACCATTATAAAAGCTATATGATTATCAGAAAGCTTTTTTTATTAAGATGCTTTATATTATAATAAATAATAAACATGTTTCTCTTTTATGTAAAGAACAGGAATATAAAATGAAAAAGTTATTTAATTTACTTATAGTTTTTACTCTCTTGAGTATTTCATCTGTTGCATTTGCAACAAGTTCAAAGCCTCCTGCATCAAAAGATGCGGCAGCGACATTGCCAAATGGAGCTTCTTCTTTGACTGAAACCTATGGTTTGTGGACTATTAACTGTGGTATACAAGAAGGGAAAAGAATTTGTTTTATGCACCGTCAAGAAGTGAATGAGCAGGGGCGTGTTGTTGTCGCTATGGGTCTTACTCTCGATGCTGAGGGTGTTGTATCTGGTAATTTAACAGTTCCTTTTGGCATTTTGGTTTCTAAGCCTGTTCGTTTACAAGTTGATGAGGGAAAAGCTGTTATCGAAACCGGTATTCGGACTTGTGTACCAGCAGGTTGTGTGGTTCCTGTCGTTTTTGACAAAAATCACGTAGCAGCTTTGCGTTCTGGAAAACAGTTAAAGTTGGCGATGACAATTGCTGCTGCAGGTGAACCAGCTTTGAATGATTTATTTGTTCAGCTAGATGGTTTTAGCAGTGCTCTTAATCGTTTGACTGCTTTGCAGAAATAATTTTGAAAATAAAAACGGCCTTTAAAAGGCCGTTTTTATTTTGTTTGTTTTTTATATATTAATAATTAAGACAATGATATTTAAGATTAATCCTACAAGGAATATTCAGAGTTTTTAAAAGCTTTTAGATTCTTTGCTGTTTCTTCTATTTTTATGTGCTATTTTCAATTTTGATATTTGTTTTCTAGCTGCATTGTCATTAAATAGAGAGCTGAAGAATTTAGATGTCTGGTTTTTATTCAAGAAAAAAGAGTATTGAAATATAAAACCATTTTTTGATACACAGACCTGCTTTAATGAAGGTTGTCTATAAGCTCTTCTGTTTCCTTGATTGAAAGGGATGACGCATGACTTATGCATTGCTTCGAACGATTGATTTTATTTTTGATATTTATATTTATATTTTAATTGCTAGTGTCATTTTTTCTTGGCTTTATGTCTTTAATATCGTAAATTCGCGCAATCGCTTTGTTGTTTTGATAGGAAGCTTTCTAAACTGTCTTACAAATCCTGTTCTAAGCCGTGTCCGGAGAATTTTACCAAATTTGGGAACAATTGATATTTCACCTATTGTAGTTTTCATTATTATTTATTTTATTCGTACTTTCATGTGGCGCGCTTACGCAAACATGTATATATAGAAATATTACTTGAGGCGAATACATGTTTTATCAAGTTGATAAAAATAACTTGATTTTGTTTGTATATCTCATTCCTAAATCATCCGTTGACAAAATAATAGGGGTTGAATGTAGGGATGGTGAAAAACAATATCTGGTTATACGCCTTCGTGCTGTTCCTGAAGATGGAAAAGCGAATAAAGCTCTCATTAAATTTCTTGCGAAGCAGTGGAAAATACCATCTTCTTCTATTTCTCTGAAAAATGGCGCAATATCTCGCTACAAACAACTTTACTTTTCAACACATTTAGAAGAGCTAAAGCAGATATGGCAATCCTTTAGAGATTGCATCTCGTAGAAAAAATAAATAACAAAGCCTATTTTTTATAGGCTTTATTTTATTAAAATCGTTATAATTTTTTATTGCGCTCAACAGCTTGCGTAATTAATTCATGAGCAAAGTTTTTATCTCGCCATCCTTCAATTTTAGCCCATTTCCCAGGTTCCAGATCTTTGTAATGCTTGAAGAAATGTTCAATTTGTTTGAGTGTAATTTCGGGCAAATCTGTATAGTCATGAATATTGATATAGCGTTTTGTTAATTTTGTAGTGGGAATGGCAATAATTTTTTCATCTTTACCACCATCATCTTCCATCATCAGAGCTCCGATGGGGCGAACATTGATAACACAACCAGGCATAAGTGGACGGGTATTACAGATAAGGACATCAATAGGATCACCATCATCTGAAAGCGTATGAGGGACAAAACCGTAATTTCCAGGATAAACCATTGATGTATGAAGAAAACGGTCAACAAATAATGCGCCAGACTTTTTATCCATCTCATATTTTATTGGTTGACCACCAAGGGAGACTTCCACAATAACGTTAATATCTTCTGGTGGATTTTTGCCTACGGGTATTTCCTTAATATTCATAGAGACATCCTTTCTGGAATATAGTGAGGCTCAATACAATTAAATATTTTCTCAAAGAGATTATGAAATTAACTTGAAATTGAAGCACGTGTTTTTTCAAAACGTTTACGTTCATTAGGATCAAGATAGAGTTTGCGGAGACGAATATTTTTAGGGGTTACCTCCACAAGTTCATCATCTTGTATCCACGATAAGGCACGTTCTAGTGTCATTTTAATGGGGGGAGTTAGCTTAACGGCTTCATCTTTTCCGGAAGCGCGCATATTGGTGAGTTTTTTTCCTTTTAACACATTGACTTCTAAATCATTATCTCGTGAGTGAATGCCAATAATCATACCTTGATAGACTTTCACACCGGCATCGATGATCATAGGCCCACGATCTTCAAGATTAAAAAGAGCATAAGCGACAGATTCACCGTTGTCATTTGAAATCATAACACCATTAACACGACCAGAAATGTCTCCTTTATAAGGTTCATAAGCATGGAAAAGGCGATTCATAATTGCTGTACCACGTGTGTCCGTTAAAAGTTCAGATTGATAACCAATAAGTCCTCGGGTTGGTGCGTAAAAAACAAGACGGACACGATTACCTCCAGAAGGACGTAATTCCACCATTTCGCCTTTACGTTCAGACATTTTTTGTACAACAGTACCGGAATATTCTTCATCAACATCGATAACAACTTCTTCGATTGGCTCAAGAGTTATTCCATTTTCATCTTTTTGCATAACAACACGTGGACGTGAAACACTAAGCTCAAATCCTTCACGGCGCATATTTTCAATGAGAACTGCAAGCTGTAATTCTCCTCGTCCTGAAACATAGAAAGAATCTTTATCGGCTGATTCTTCAATTTTAAGAGCGACATTACCTTCTGCTTCTTTTAACAATCGGTCACGAATGACACGACTTGTTACTTTATCGCCTTCAGTTCCAGCAAGGGGACTATCGTTGACGAGAAAACTCATAGTAACGGTAGGAGGATCAATTGGTTGGGCAGTAAGGGGTTCATTAACAGTAGGATCACAGAAAGTATCAGCAACGGTACCTTTTTGTAGACCTGCAATCGCAACAATATCACCAGCACTTCCTTCTTCAATAGGTTGCCGTTCTAAGCCACGAAATGCTAAAATTTTTGAAATCCGCCCAGTTTCTAAAAGTTTTCCATCTTGTCCAAGAACCTTGACATTTTGATTGGGTTTTAGAGAGCCAGAATGAATCCGCCCTGTAATAATTCGTCCTAAAAACGGATCCGCTTCAAGAATAGTTCCAATCATGCGAAACGGTCCTTCTGCTACACTAGGAGAAGGGACATGCTGCGTTACAAGATCAAATAAAGGACCTAATCCCTGATCTTTTGGTCCTTCAGGGGCTTCAGCCATCCATCCATCGCGTCCAGATCCATAAAGAATAGGAAAATCAAGCTGTTCATCGGTTGCATCAAGAGCAGCGAAAAGGTCAAAAACCTCATTAATGACTTCATCAACGCGTGCATCAGGGCGGTCAATTTTATTAATAGCAACAATAGGACGCAAGCCCACTTTCAAGGCTTTGCCAACGACAAATTTTGTTTGTGGCATTGGTCCTTCAGCAGCATCAACAAGTACAATGGCTCCATCAACCATATTTAGAATGCGCTCAACTTCTCCACCAAAGTCGGCGTGTCCTGGTGTATCAACAATATTAATTCGAGTATCTTTCCAAACAACAGATGTCACTTTTGCTAGGATTGTAATTCCACGTTCTTTTTCAATATCGTTTGAATCCATCATACGTTCGCTTGTACGCTGATTATCACGGAAGTTTCCTGATTGCTTGAGAAGTCCGTCCACAAGCGTTGTTTTCCCATGGTCAACGTGGGCAATGATGGCAATGTTACGCAATTGCATAAATTTTCTTCTTTTCGTTTAATGAAATTTCATTTGAGGCAAAGTCTTTACATTCTTTGCCTGACTATTACAAAACCTTTTACATGTTTTTTTATAATTTTGGAAGATGGAGACAATATTTTTATGGCAAAACTATTCATCCGAGTTTTTAAGGCTCTATTAAGCTTCAATTGTCAGAGCTTCGTAAAAGGATTTTTATAGTACGTATGTTCTATTTTCGAGCTAAGAATTGTCCATAAAAATCACCGTCAATTTGATTGTTATCAATATGACGCAAGGAATTTATATGAACGCTTGTAAGAGTAAGTAAGTATAAAGCCAGCCGTATTATTTTTGTTGTTTTACGAAGAGATTGATAAAATCCGGAATATCTCTCAGTCTATAGCCAATTTATTGACAACTGTACAACATTTTTATTCTAAATAAAGCTTTTTCTTATTCTATAACGTGTCAATCCAAATCCAGATCTAATGCAACCGTGTATTTGAGGTAAATATTGAGACGATTAAGAATTTTATAAGAAGTTCTAGTTTTTGTATGCCAGATTGGGGCAAGAGTTATATCTGTTTGATTTATTTATGAAACCGGAATACAGTCTTATTTAGAAAGAATATGAAGGCATCAAAAGAAAATTCCCATCTTTGCCATTAAGCCAAATTTATGATTTCAAAAGCATTTAAGCAATATCTTTTAAACTATGGAGATAGTGCATTGCCTCACCTTTTGTTTATCGCATTCTCTAATAGGAGCATGTTTTTCATGCCAAACAGAACGCTTTAAACAGAATACACTTGCTGTTGCATATACATGTACTTAAGAGAGATTTCTTAACGTACACTACATCCATTTCATGATAGGGCTCATAAATGATATAATATACGCGAATAGTATACTATCAACGCCTTTGTGAAGAAATATAAAGCCTATAGCATCATCATTATTATTCTTTCTCAGCTGTCAATATTGCGACAGTTTTTGATACGAGAGAGAGAGGATATAAGAAGTATTTTTTTCTTGAATAGTTTTCAGCTATACACACAATCTCGTTTATGACAGGCAAGAAGATGACTTTAATTGATTTAATATAAAAAGCTTTCTGATGAGGTAAATGTACGATATTCAGAGTTGTTATTCAATAAAAAATAATAAATTATCTATGGAGCGATGCGCTAGAAAACAAATAATAAAGTTTATTCTCTTCTGGAAAGATCTTAGGTTACACGACAAGATCTTTCCAGAAGAAAGAGTTTTTACTTTACATGTTTAAAGAAGAGTTCCTGACAAAATGAGGGAAGCTACAGAAAAATAGATTATAATGCCCATGACATCTACTAAAGTTGCCACAAAAGGAGCAGAAGCACTTGCTGGATCAAATTTTAAACCTTTAAGAATAAAAGGCAGCATAGATCCAGAAAGAGAACCAAAGGTAACGATTCCAACTAAAGCTGTACCCACTGTTGTCGAAATAGCAATCCAATGTTGTCCATAGTCGTAGATACCTAGTTTTTGCCAAAGAGCAATGCGCGTAACACCAATAATTCCGAGTAAAAGACCAAGGGATAGTCCTGTTGGAATTTCACGAATAATCACTTTCCACCAGTCTTTCAACGTGAGCTCACGTAAAGCCAATGCGCGGATAATAAGGGATGTAGCCTGTGAGCCGGAATTTCCTCCTGAGCTCATAATGAGAGGTATGAACAGTGTAAGAATAATCGCTTTTTCGAGTTCTGTTTCGAAATGTTGCATAGCGCTTGCTGTCAACATTTCACCGATAAAGAGTAAAGCGAGCCATCCTCCACGTTTTTTCATCATTTCAGGAAACTTAATTTGCATATAGGGCTTATTAAGCGCTTCCATACCCCCAAATTTATAGGCATCTTCATTCATCTCATCAACCATAGTATCAAGCACGTCATCGACGGTTACAATGCCAATGACATGGTTACTTTCATCAACTACAGGCACAGAGAGAAGATCATGGCGCTGGAAAAGGCGTGCGATATCTTCATGATGTGTAAAGGGCGATATTGTAATGGGCGAGTCATGGGTAGGGACATTAAGAATTTGTTCATCAGGTGAGGCAAGAATAAGGTTACGCAGGGAAACAGCTTTGAGAAGAGTACCTGTTTTAGGGTCAATTACATAGCTGGTATAAACTGTTTCACGTGTTCGCTCGACCTCACGGATGTGATCCAAAGTTTTTTGTATGGTCCAGTTTGAAGGAACCGCTATAAATTCTGTTGTCATCAGTGCCCCTGCTGTATGATCAGGGTAACTGGTGAGTTTTTTAAGTTCAGCGCGCGTTAAGGGTTTAAGCAAGGCATAAAGTCGTGTGCGGGTTTCTTTATCCATTTCTTGAAAGACGTCTGCAGCAGCATCCGCAGACATGCCATCAAGAATTTCAACAGCACGATTTATAGGGAGAAGTTCTAGGATGGCAGCAGGTTGCTCAAGCTCTGGTTTATCAAAAAGTTCGATAACATAATCAAGAGGCAGAAGACTAAGAATAGTTACACGTTCCATGATATCGAGGTCATTGATGATATCAATAGAGTCTGCAAAATGCTGGTTCTTTAACTTTTCAGCGAGAGCTTCAGGAGAAAAATTTTTGAAGTCGAAGGTCGTTTTGATTTCAGTCATGATAAAGTACCTCCTGAAGAGTTGGAGAGTTGCAAATCTAGATAATAGATGAGATAAAAACAAAAGTTTATGGAAGATTTTAAAAAAAACTCCCCAGCTATATTCCCAATTGTTAATATTTGAAGTAAAGTCAAGGGTAAATTATAAGTTATAAACAAGTTTCTGAATCACTAAAACGAGAATACAGCTTAATTTGAGGATAAAAAGCGTAAATGTAAAAATCAGTTCTGATTTTTACCATCATTTCTTTAATGCAGTTTTGCGATTTTCAAAAGAATCTACAGCAATATTTTGTAAAGAGTGGAGATTATGCCTTTCTTCAAGTGTTTTTATTAATATGCAATTCTACGTGATGTGCGAGCGAATAATCTTTATTGCTTCAATATAATATGGTTTGAAATGAAAGAGTTTTACGATTTTCAGGTTTTTTATTCAATAGCGTTTTGAAAGGTAGTTTTGAAACTCACGAAATAATTTTAGTATATTATCAATTTGTGTCGTAAAGATAATTGTTACAGCTTAAATTTATAATGGAGACATAAAGTATTATGACAAAAGCAGCAGTGCTGGACTGGAAGGGATTTTCAGGTCTTCCTGATTTTTCTTCTATAAATGATGAAGATTTTAAACCCGCTTTTGAACAGGCACTTCAAGAAGCCGAAGAAGAACTAGAGTCGATTGCGATGGTGCAAGAATCACCAACGCTTGAGAATTTTTTGCAGCCTTTTGAGCTTTGTGGCAAAGCGCTTGATCGTGTCTGTTCAATATTTTTCTTGCGCACCAGTGCTCATACGAATGTATTAATTCAACAGCTAGAGCAAGAGTTCGTTGTAAAACTTTCTCGTTACTCTTCAAAAATGATGATGGATACGCGGATATTTGCGAAAATAGATGTGCTTTATAAACAGTCGCAGCTGGGCATATTTGAGAGTGAAACAACACGTGTTCTTGAATTATGGTGGAAAAAGCTCGTTTGTCATGGGGCAAAACTCGATGAAAAAGCTAAGAAACGGCTTTTGGAAATTAATGAAAGACTTGCTTTCTTAAATGCTACTTTTGGACAAAATGTCTTAAATGATGAAGCTGAATGGATTTTGTTTTTAAAACAAACAGACTTATCTGGTTTACCGCAAGATCTCATTGCTTCAATGAAGGAAATTGCGTGTGAAAGAGGCAATGAAGAAGAGTATGCATTAACACTAGCACGTTCGATTGTTGAACCTTTTTTAAAATTCTCGGATCGTCGTGATTTGCGTGAGGTTGCATTCCAAGCTTGGGCTAAACGTGGTGAAAATAATAACAAGAATGATAATAAAACAATTATTGTAGAGATTGTTGCGCTTCGAGATGAGCAGGCGAAATTATTAGGATATAAATCTTTCGCAGATTTGAAGCTTGATAATACCATGGCTAAAAGTGTTGATTCCGTTATGGATTTGCTTTTGCCTGTATGGGAGCGTGCAAGAGCAAAGGCTTCTACTGAGCAAATTGAATTACAAAATTTTGCCAACAATCAGGGCAACAATGAATCTTTAGCTGCTTGGGATTGGCGTTATTATGCTGAAAAACTTCGCACTGAAAAACTTTCTTTCGATAGCGCTGAAATTAAATATTATTTTCCGCTTGATCATATGATTAAAGCGGCTTTTGGGGTAGCAGAAAAACTTTTTAGCATTACATTTGAAGAAAAAAACGCTGTTGCACTTTGGCATCCTGATGCACGTTTGTGGGAAGTAAAAAAGTCTGATGGAAGTTTACTTGGGCATTTTATTGGTGATTATTTTGCACGCTCTTCAAAACGCTCTGGTGCGTGGATGAGTAGTTTGCAATCACAACATAAATTGGATGGCGGACAAAAGCCTATTATCTACAATGTTTGTAATTTTGCTAAACCACCCAAAGGGGAAGTTGCTCTTTTATCGCTTGATGATGCACGTACGCTTTTCCACGAATTTGGGCATGCATTGCATGGTTTGCTCTCTGATGTCACGTGGACATCTGTGTCGGGAACATCTGTTTCACGTGATTTTGTTGAGCTGCCTTCTCAACTTTACGAACATTGGTTAACCGTACCAGAGATATTAAAATCTTATGCTATACATACAAAAACAGGACATCCTATACCACAAGAGTTGATAGATAAAGTTTTAGCAGCACAGACATTTAATGCGGGATTTTCTGCCGTTGAATTTATCTCATCAGCTTTAGTGGATATGGCTTTTCATCAAGGCGTAACAGTCACTGATCCAACAGTGTTTGAACGCCAAGAATTAGAAAAGCTGCAAATGCCTGACACAATTATTATGCGTCATCGTCCCCCACATTTTATGCATGTGTTTGCAGGGGATGGTTATGCATCTGGTTACTATTCTTATATGTGGTCGGAAGTTCTTGATGCCGATGCTTTTCAGGCTTTTGAAGAAACGGGAGATGTTTTTAATTCAGAGCTTGCTGATAAGTTGAAACGTTTTATTTACTCCGCTGGAGGAAGTCGTGATCCAGAGGAGCTTTATAAAGCTTTTCGGGGGCGGATGCCTTTACCAGAGGCAATGATTAACAAACGTGGACTATAAGTATAAGATATAACGGTATGGTTAACACCATGCCGTTTTCATATTATTCGAAAGATGCAGTTGCGATTTATGCAAATTTTTTCTTCATTATAGCTCTGTAAACAGAGTTTTTTATCTTATTCGCTTTTTATTTATGGAGGAAATTAGAGTTTGTATTTTAAAGAGACATTATGGGGAAGAAAAATTATCAGCTCGATCTTTTTGATACCCATTTGGTGGAAACCATGATTTTTTTATAAAACTTGACGTTCGTTTACCTAAAAGGTGAGTGTTTTGTTGTGCCATATCATCGAGGCTCATTGGAGGCTGACGCATAATTTTACTCCGCTCTTGATTCTCTGATTTTTGTATAAGTTTTTGAATAGCTTGATCGGTTGAGTAAGGATTTTCATGGGAAAAGGCATAAAAATTTAAAATATTTTTCAATGGTTTTTCTAAATAAGAGGCAAGTTTTTTCTTTCCTTCAGGGGTGAAATGCATGCCATTATTGGTGCGTAATTTGGTTATTTTTCCATTAATATCATAGCCTGAAAAAGAAAAATTTCCTGCCTCATCACTAAAGCCGCTCCAGATATCAAGAAAATATCCTCCTGCTGTTTCTGTTTCTTGTTTATAGAGCGCGTTAAAAATTTTCATTTTTTGTGTCAAAAGGTCATTTCCAAAAGAAGGCTGACCTATCCATATCCATGATTTTCCAGAGGCATGAAGACTTTCAGCAATTTCGATAATTCTTTGTTTGTAGATGCGCATCCATTCTGATTGATCTGTGTTAATTGTGCTATAAGAGTCTGTGATTGGTTGATTATCATTTGCACCGATCATCATGATAATAACATCGGGGTTATTTTGATCAATAAGTTTAGAAATATTGCTTTGCCAAGAATAATAATCCGTTCGAACGAAGCCGGAAGCAGGCATTGTGTTGTTCATGATAACGATATCGCTATTATTTATAAAAAACTTCTTAAGTGCATCGGCAACAGCAGAAGCTGTAAAATCCCCTATGACAAGAATGCGCTTTGCATTCTCATTTTTTAGTTTTTGTATGTTTTTTTGTGTTAAAATCTTTTTTTGCGGCTTATCTATTTTTTGTTCTATAGTTTGCGGTGGTTGTTGTGTTTGTTTGTTATGTTGTGATAACCATTTGAAGAAGTTCGTTGCTTTACTTTGGGATGGCTGTAAGATCCCCACAATAGAAAGTGAAAATAGCAATAATGTCAAGTATATCAGGCGAAAAGAAGACAAAACCTTAGTCTCCATTATTGTTTGCGAAGGAGAAAAAGCACTTGAGATGATGGGTATCCATTTGCTTTTAGACCGTGACTCAGTTGAAAAGCTTTAATTGCTTTGCGAGAAGCTGTTCCGATTTTTCCGTCAACATTCCCTTTATAATAGCCCAGTGCACTTAAGCGAGATTGCAGTTCTTTACATTCTTGAAAAGTAAGAGGTTGAAAAGGTCTTTGCCAATCATTCACTAATCCAGGATGTCCGGCAATGCGATCAGCAAGAAGGGCAACAGCAAATGCATAACGATCTGCATTATTATAACTTTTCAGAACAAAGAAATTTTTTGTGACTAAAAATATAGGTCCTTTTGCTCCATCTGGATATTTTAATATTGCTTGTTCAGATAATGTAGGAAGAGGATGCCCATTTGCGTGTTTTACACCTAATTTTTTCCATTGTTCAAAGGAATACCAGCCTTCAGGGAGATTTTTCCCCTGCGGTACTTTTACCTCTACTCCCCAAATAAGATTAGGTTGCCAGCCATTTTTGTGGAGAAGGTTAGCAGCAGTAGCCAGAGCATCTGGAACAGAGTTCCAGATATCACGCCGTCCATCTTGATCCATATCAACTGCATAGGCGAGATAACTGCTTGGAATAAATTGTGTATGCCCCAATGCACCGGCCCAAGATCCAGTGAGTTGAGAGCGTTTAATTTCGCCACTTTGTAGAATTTTCATAGCAGCAATCAGCTGTGTATATGCATATTTTGCACGTTTTTTATCAGCATAGGCTAAAGTTGCAAGAGAACGAATGGTGTCACGCATTACACTTTTATTAGCTAAAACTTTCCCATAGTTGCTTTCCATTGACCAAATAGCAAGCAGAATATTGCGGTCAACACCAAAACGTTTTTCAATTTGAAGAAGCCATTTGTTCCATTTTTGAGTTTGGCGCCGTCCTTCCTCAATTGCAATATCATGGACACGATTATCGAAATAGTTCCATGAAGGAGCAACAAATTCCGGTTGGTATGCGGCACTTTTTAGAACTTCTGGATCAATTGCATTAACACCTTTAAACGCCATATGAAACGTATAAGGGGTAATATTGTGAGCTATAGCTATTTTTTTAAATTCTTTAATCCAGTGTTTAAATCCGCTATCAGCATATGAAAGGGATACAAAAAACATTAAAAAAGCAGAAAAAATAGCGGCAGAGCCAGTGAGAAGAGTTCTCCAATTTATGGACTTCTCTAAAAAAGAGAAAGTCTTCAATTCTGTTTTTTGCATTTTGAAATCCCCATTAATATTCAATTTATTAGATGTGCAATAACTTTATTTTGTATTTAGTTTAATCGATAATATGATCAAGAAGGGGAGAAAACTGAAATAAATAATTCGTTTTAATCCTTTCAATAAATTCTCATACTCTTTTTTGCATTTTTGATTGCCCATTATAATGATAATCAAAACAATAAGATATCTTTTTTACCATTTCGTAAAAACATATGATAAATAAAATAAAAAAGTTATATGAATTCATTGAGGAGGATGAGTGTGCGTAAAATCCGGAAAGCGGTATTCCCAGTAGCAGGTCTTGGTACGCGTTTTCTTCCTGCGACCAAAACAATTCCTAAAGAAATGCTAACAGTTGTTGATAAACCTGTTATCCAATATGTTGTGGATGAGGCGAGGGAAGCTGGTATTGAGCATTTTATTTTTGTGACTGGACGTAACAAAGCAGTCATTGAGGATTATTTTGATGCGCAAGTTGAATTATACACGACACTTGCTGAATGTGGAAAGAAAGAAGATCTTGCACATTTATACCGTTTACAGCCATTACCAGGGTCAACTTCTTTCACTCGGCAACAGCAACCTTTGGGATTAGGGCATGCTCTTTGGTGTGCGCGTGAATTAGTTGCAGGCGAACCTTTTGCTTTGTTATTACCCGATATGCTGATTCAAGCCAAAAAAGGATGCCTTTCTGAGATGATTAGTCTTTATGAAAAGGTGGGTGGGGGAAATATTGTAGCAGTTCAAGAATGCGATCCTAGAGAAACCCATAAATATGGTATTGTGGGGAAAGGCAAACAGATTGCAAATGGTTTTGAAATCACAAAAATGGTAGAAAAACCAGTGCTTGGAACGGCACCATCAAATTTGTACATCAATGGACGTTATATTTTGCAGCCAGAAATTTTTAATATTCTTTCCACTCAAGAACGAGGAGCAGGAAATGAAATTCAACTAACGGATGCGATGATAAGGCTTTCAAACGAACAGGATTTTTGGGGTTTGCAAGTAGAAGGGCACACTTTTGATTGCGGTTCTAAAGCTGGTTTCATTGAAGCCAATGTTGCATTTTCTTTGGCGCGCGCTGATATGCACAGCCACGTTTCTGCTTCATTGAAAAATTTACTGGAAACCATTAATGTTGAAAAATGATATAAATCTCTCATTTAATTTTATTGATCGAATTTGATTATGATAATATCGTCTCCTCATATGGCTTTGCAAGGTGCTGTTGCGTCAGCACTTAAAACACTGGCCAGTGAAAAGCAGGGGCTTGAAGCCCTTGAAAAAGCTCTTCTGGGAAGTCTTTCTTCTTCTTTTGAAGCAGCTGTTCGAACTATTAGAAATGCTCGTGGACATGTGGTCATTACGGGTCTTGGGAAAAGTGGTCATATAGGGACAAAAATTGCAGCAACCTTAGCCTCAACTGGAACACCTGCCTTTTTTGTTCACGCTGCAGAAGCCAATCATGGTGATCTTGGTATGATTGGATCTGATAATGTTATTCTTGCTTTATCATGGTCTGGTGAAACTCAAGAGTTAAGTGGTATTATGAGTTATGCGGCGCGTTTTCGTATCCCCCTTATTGCGATGACATCAAGTAAGCACTCTGTGTTAGGACGACAAGCTGATATTGTTTTATTATTACCAAAGATAGAAGAGGCTTGCCCCCATGGTTTAGCCCCTACAACTTCAACAATTATGCAATTGGCAATGGGAGATGCATTAGCGGTTTCTCTTTTAGAAATGCGTGGTTTTACCGCAACGGATTTCAAAATATATCATCCTGGTGGTTCTCTTGGTGCAAGCCTTAAATACGTGTGTGATATTATGCATGAGGGTGATAATATTCCTTTGGTTATGCAGGGAACAGCTATGACTGAAGCGATGAATGTTTTGGTGGAAAAACATTTTGGTTGTGTTGGTGTTGTGAATCAAGAAGGTGAACTAATCGGAATTGTAACCGATGGCGATCTTGCACGTAACATTCATTTTAATTTATCAAAATTTAATGTTGACGAGGTGATGACCAAAGCTCCTAAAGTTGTAAAGCCAAATACACTTGTTGGTGCAGCAACAGCTTTTATTAATGATCATCAGATTGGTGCATTTTTCGTGGTTGAAGATAAAAAACCGATAGGAATTGTCCATTTTCATGATCTTTTGCGCATTGGCGCTGCTTAGATTAAGCTTCCTTATCAAATAAAATTTTATTTTAGGTTAAAATAGATTGAATAATACAAAGTTACAATTTTATTGTGAGGTGGCTTTACTGATGTTTTGTGGAAGAAAACGATACGCATTTCATAATGTTTAGAAAATTCTCAGGATAAAGATTATACCAGCCTCTTTGCGTATTTTAGAGAGGATTCTCTATCAGGAGGAGAAAGGATCGCCTCCTGCTTAATGTATGTGCTCCCTCTGCTCTGTTCTTAAGAGAGGCTTCCCTTGTACTTTGTTTAAGATTTCCGCTTAAGGAAAAACTGTGCTCCTGTATGTGAGGTGCAGAGAAGTTGTGTGGCGTCATATGACATTGTACAATTGACTCTAGAAATTGTTCCACGGAGAATAGAGCGTATTTCAATTTCTATATTTTGGGCATTGAGATAATTATATGCCCCTTCTGATAGTTTTTCTTCTGTATCTGCTGCACGTGTTTCAAAAACACCATTGTGGAAAGAAGAAATAATACCATTCTCATCAACCCATTTCCCATCAATTCCAGTTGGCATATTTGAGTTATAATATTGCGAAAAGTTACAGGCGCTTAACAGCAAAGCGGTGATTGTAAGACATAAAATATGATAGGTATGTTTCATTTATTGCACTCTATTTAGATTATTTTGCTCTCTAGTCTCTATAACATTATTAAATTATCCCATGAGTCAATATGAAAAATTTGATGAAAATCAATGAAAAAGCAAAAAAATGGAAAAAAATGCCTTAATGTTGTATTTAATTGACAGCTTGATGAAGTTCGTAAGTGAAACACAAGAGGTGAAATATTTCTTATGGTTTACAACAATTTTTATATTAAGCCGCTGAGTGGTCTCAAAGGAGATTATTGACATTATGGTTGGTCCCATTCTTGTTGCGAGTGAAGATTATGGAAGACGTATAGAACTTTCTGCTATGCTGCGAGGTTTTGGTTATCGTGTCATTGAAGCAGAAAATGGTCTCCGTACGATTGATCTTTTACACAGGCGTAAAAACATTGTGCTTGCACTCCTTGATGTCGTTATGAGTGATTTGAGTGTGAGCGATTTGATAAAAATGATTAGAGTTGCTGGTGTTTCTGTTCCTATTGTCGTTATAGCACAACAAGAGAATCAGCATTTACTCCAGAAAGCTTTAACAGCTGGAGCTATTGATTATTGGATCCATCCAGTAACATTATTACGCGTAAGAGTTACTTTGGATATTCTTGCTCTTATTTCTGCCTTGAAGCATGAGGTTCGAGATATTAGGCGAAAAAAAGAGAATCATTTACGGTTTTCTGATCTTTGCATAAAAAGTAGAGCTATGCAGATAGTGTTAGAACAATCGAGACAAGCAGCAACTTCTTTACAGAATCTTTTGATAGAGGGGGAAGTTGGAACAGGACGTGAGACATTAGCTCGGATGATTCATCATGAGGGATTATTTTCGGAGGGTGTTTTTATTCGCTTTCAATGTTCAGCCATCGTTGATCCAGAAGAAGAAAATCAGCAGTGGTTTAAAGAATTCCTACCATTGGTTTCTTCTCTTGAAAAAGGGACACTTTGCCTTTGTGATATTGATCGACTTGAGCCCATACAGCAAAAACGGTTTGCTCATTACCTTAAAGAAAGGGAAAGGGATACAAAAGGGGAAATTTTCCCTTTTCGGATCATTGCTATTTCAACATCGCGTTTAAAGGACTTGGTTAATGAGAACTTTTTTTTGCATAGTTTGTTTGAACAATTTTCTCACTTGTCTATTAGCGTCCCTGCTTTACGAGAATTAAGGGATGATTTTCCAGAGATCACACAACGTTTGATTGATCGCATTATCACAGAAACAGGGCGATCACATGTCCATGGGTTAGCAGGATCTGCTCTTTCCTTGCTTATGCAGTATGATTGGCCTGGCAATAGAAATGAGCTTGAAACCTTTTTATTTCGTGCGATTTTACTCAGTGAAGGACCGTTATTAACTGTTCGAGATTTTCCGCAATTAATGGGAAATTCATTAATGAATGTTCCCAATATCATTGAGGGTAACATGCAAGAAGATAATGAACAAGAATCGATAAAATTTTTGAATACTGATGGGCATGTGCGTACTTTTGCAGAGATGGAGCATGATATTATCGAGAAAGCGGTTAAACATTATAAGGGACATATGAGTGAGATTGCGCGCCGCCTTCATATTGGTCGCTCTACACTTTATAGAAAAATGGAAGAATTGAGAGCAATAAGAAATCAAGAACGAAAGTAAAATTCATAACAAATTTCTCTTCATGATAGGCATGAGTTTCAAAAAGTAGAGTGGATTTTGATAAAGTCCGTGGGGGGGTGGCTTAAGAAAATAATCATTTATTATAAAATTTATCTATAGAGGATGATTTTGTAGATTTAAATCAAATATAAATTTTATGTGACTATTTTAATCGTTTGTTTCAATTTATACAATTTTAGTTAAGTTTACATTTATTAAAGCAGAGAGGCATTTTTAAAAACTTTTAGATACTACCGCTGAAATTTTTGTATCATCAATATTAAATTTATACTCTCTTAAGCAAGAAGTGGCATTTTATCTTCTACACGATTAAGATAAAGTGATTATCATTTGCATTGCTGATGATGCGATAGCTTAAAATAGAAAGTTTGTCCTCTTTGACTCTTTTACAGATTGTTGTTGGTTTTGTCCTCTTTTTTTTAATTGCATCTATGTTGGCAATCTACACCTATGGGCGTTTTGTGAAAAATGCTAGGGGGCAATGTTCTTATGCGTTACCTATTCAGAAAGATGAAACTAAGCTTGATCGTATCGTCAGTCAATTAGCTGAGGAAGAAAATGGATTGGGGATTGATAAAGATGCCCTTTCCCTCATTATCAGCAATTTGGATGCGTTTTGTGTTCGTGCAATAGGAGCTGCAGAGGCTGGGCGTAGCCTTGATCTGATGTATTATATTTGGGACGATGATTTAACAGGGCGCCTATTATTAAGTGAAATAGTTGAGGCAGCGGATCGGGGTGTTCGGGTACGCCTTCTTTTGGATGATATTAATGCTCAGGCACGTGATCCAGCTTATATTGCGCTAGATAAACATCCTCATATTGAGGTGAGAATGTTTAATCCAGGGCGATCGCGTAAAGGTGGTTTGCGCCGTGGTTTAGAAATTATATTACGGGCAATTACTGTAACACGTAGAATGCATAATAAGGCTTTTATTGTTGATGGCAGGGTCGCTTTTGTAGGAGGACGTAATCTTGCAGATTCTTATTTTGATGCTGGTAAAGAATCCCATTTTCGAGATTTAGATTTGATGTTAATCGGTCCCTCTGTTAAAAAGGTAGAAAGTATCTTTGATGATTTTTGGAATAGTTCTGTTGTTTTGCCAATTCATACTTTGGTTGTCCCTAAAAGCGCAAGTGATCTTAGCTATTGGAAGGATAAATTACGAAAATTTCGTGATTCCAAGGTTGCAAAAGTTTATTTAGATTATGTCAAAGAGCACATTAACTTTAATTGTTTTATCCAAACAGGAAAGCGGTTATTTTTAGCAGACAAAGTTGTTGTTCTTTCTGACCCTCCAGAAAAAGCATTGCGTAAAAAAGCAAGCAATTGGCTTATGAAGGCACTTTCAAAGGTTATTGGAAATGCCCAAAAAACGGTTCAGATTACGTCACCTTATTTTGTTCCTGGTAAGGTTGGTACGCAGAATTTTAGTAATTTGGTTTCAAAGGGTGTTGATGTCAAAATTTTGACAAATTCTTTAGCAGCTACTGATGTAGCATTGGTGCATGGTGGTTATGTACCGTATCGTAAGGCGCTGTTGAAAAATGGTGTTAAGCTTTATGAATTAAAAGCGGAGGGCGACACCCATGGGTTACGATTGTTTCGATCGAGTAAGGCAAGTTTACATGCCAAAGCTTTTTTAATTGATCGTAAAACAGCTTTTATTGGATCTTTAAATTTTGATCCCAGGTCAGCATCATTAAATACAGAAATGGGCATTCTTTTTGAATGTGCTCCTATTACAGCAAGATTAGATTTGTTGTTTTCTGAAGAAATCACAGGGGAAATGAGCTATCATCTGCGTCTTGGTGATAATAATCGTATTTATTGGGATTTTATTGAAAATGAAAAAAAATATAGCATTGACTATGAGCCAGAAAGCAATTTTTGGCGTCGCGCATTTGCAAAAATAATAAGTTGGTTACCTATTGAATCACAATTGTAAATTTTTATAAACCACACTTAAAAAAAATATTTATTTTTCTTTTCATTTTGTTTGTAGCATGGCATAATTTTTTGCCAATCTACCATGTATGAGAACCGCAGTTGTACTTTAAAGCTCCTTGCGGTGTTTTATTATAAAAGGAATTTTCTATGGCAAAGATTGTTGAAACGGGTACAGGTGCATTGGCACTGACTTTTGATGATGTACTTTTACAACCCGGTCATTCTCTTGTTATGCCTAGTCAAGTGGATCTCAGTACGCGCGTTGCAGCGGATATTAAGCTTAATTTGCCATTGCTTTCTGCGGCAATGGATACGGTAACAGAATCGCGTTTGGCAATTGCGATGGCTCAAGCTGGTGGTCTTGGGGTTATTCATCGTAATATGTCTCCGGCAGAGCAGGCAGAAGAAGTCCGCCAAGTAAAAAAGTTTGAATCTGGTATGGTTGTTAATCCAGTCACAATTGGTCCAGATGCAACACTTGAAGAAGCAAAATCTTTGATGCGTTCTCATGGTATTTCCGGTATTCCGGTTGTTGAAAATAGAGCTAAAGGCGAAACTGCTGGACGGCTTGTTGGCATTTTGACAAATAGGGACGTGCGTTTTGCATCGGATCCCAAACAAAAAATTTATGAATTAATGACGCATGAAAATTTAATCACAGTGCGTGAAAATGTTCAACTCAATGAAGCGAAGTATCTTTTACACCATCATCGTATTGAAAAATTATTAGTTGTGGATGAACAAAATCGTTGTGTCGGACTGATAACAGTTAAGGATATTGAAAAAGCAAAATTAAATCCAAACGCTGCCAAAGATTCGCAAGGTCGCTTGCGTGTTGCAGCTGCAAGTAGTGTAGGGAACGATGGGTTTGAGCGGGCTGAGCGATTAATTGATGCAGGCGTTGATATTCTAGTGATTGATACTGCACATGGACATTCTCAGCGTGTATTAGACACAGTTGAGCGTATTAAAAAAATGACGTTTTCTCCAGCCATTATTGCTGGTAATGTCGCGACTCCGCAAGCAACACAGGCTTTGATTGACAGTGGTGCGGATGCTATAAAAGTTGGTATTGGTCCTGGTTCTATTTGCACAACGCGAATTGTTGCAGGCGTTGGTGTTCCTCAGCTTGCAGCCATTATGAGTGCGGCAGAAATTGCTGATAAGGTAGGTATTCCCGTTATTGCTGATGGGGGGATAAAAGCTTCAGGTGATTTTGCTAAAGCCTTAGCAGGTGGGGCTTGTGCTGCTATGATTGGCTCTCTTTTAGCTGGTACAGAAGAAAGCCCTGGTGAAGTTTATCTATATCAAGGACGATCCTTTAAAGCTTATCGCGGCATGGGATCTGTTGGTGCTATGGCACGAGGATCGGCAGATCGTTATTTTCAAGATGATGTTCGTGATGAACTTAAGTTGGTTCCTGAGGGTGTGGAGGGGCAGGTGGCTTATAAAGGTCCTATAGCATCAGTTCTACATCAGCTTGCTGGTGGACTTCGTGCTTCGATGGGGTATGTTGGAGCAAAAGATCTCGTAGAGTTTCGTGAAAAAGCAACATTTGTACGTATTACGAATGCGGGACTTCATGAAAGTCATACGCATGATGTTTCTATCACACGGGAGAGTCCAAATTATCGTGGGCCAGTCTAAAGATACAAGAGCCTAATGTCATATCGCATAAATAAAATCTTCCGCAAACAAGAAAGGGAGACCGCGCTTTTTCTGTTTGTGATTTGGTGTAATAATCCCAAAAAGGAAAGAATTAGAGCTCAAAACTCTAATTCTTTCTGTTAAGACTATATGAAATAAGTTATATAAAATTAGAATTAATTTTTTGTTGTCTTCCGTCCTGTCTTTGACGCACGTTGGCGAGTGTTTGTCTGATCACTTTGGACGGATTTCTTTCCGTTGTTTGAGGGCATTGTGTTATGACGGCTTTTAGATGAAGTTGTTTTTCCATTATTATAAGTCATTATTTTCTCCTTTTAAATTGTCTGGCAGTTGCCATTAGAGTAAAAACGGTCATGCCAAATAGTGGTTCCAAGCATTTTCTAAAAAGTTAATTTTTGGGTGAGCGTAAGATGAACTTGTTTAACTTTATGAGAAGATTTTTTCTATTTTTTCAGAAGGATAGCCATACAAAGATGGGAGATATTTGATTTTTTCTGTTATTCAGATAATCTTCGTAAATTTTATTTTACGCAATAATCAAAGAGTTTAGTTTTTTCGTAAGGCATGGCGGAGATAAGTTCTTTATGGATAGCTGCGTATCTTTTAGTATGAGAGGTAGAAGGATAAAAAGCGAATAGCGAATAGGCAGAAGATGAAAGGAAAAATCTAGATGCTCTAAATTAGATCTTATAAAAAATATGATCAGATCATTTTAATATTGAATGTAAATTTTTTATGGCTTTGAGAAGGCTTCATTGGCAAGAAGAAGATAATTTTATTATTTAAATGGGAGAAATGAATGCGATTAGGTGGGCGTTTGCAAGCAGCAATAGATGTTCTCCAAGAGATAGAAATGAAGCATCGCCCAGTAGGAGAAGCTTTAAAGGATTGGGGACTTTCTCATCGCTTTGCTGGAGCAGGTGATCGCGCAGCTATTGGTACAATCGTTTATGATGTTTTAAGACGACGTTATTCTTTACAATGGCGTATGGAGAGTGATGATATCCGAGATATCGTTTTTGGTGCTTTATTAGATGCTGGAAAAATGACGTTGGAGCAAATTGACGGTGAGTTGGCAGAAGATCGGTTTGCGCCGCAGTTATTAGGGGCTAAACAGCGTAAATCGTGGCAAGGTCAGCAATTAGTGGATGCTCCAGACTATATTCGTGGTGATATTCCGCAATGGTGTCAAGCGCATCTGCGTCCTTTATTTGGCGATAATTGGGTCATTGAAGCGGCTGCGCTAGCAACGCGTCCTTCTTTAGATTTGCGGGTAAATAGCTTAAAAGCAACACCAGAGAAGGTGCTGAAAGAATTAGCAAAAATCAGACTTAAATCTTTTCCATGGTTTGGGAAAGCTTTAAGAATTGCACCAATTGAAAAGTTTAATCGTCATCCTAATGTTCAAGTGGAACCAGCTTTTCAAAAAGGACACTTTGAAATACAGGATTTAGGATCTCAAATTGTTGCTCACCTTGTGGAAGCGCGAGAAAGCATGCAGGTATTAGATTATTGCGCAGGTGCTGGGGGTAAAACATTAGCTTTAGCTGCCGATATGAATAATCGTGGGCAAATGTATGCTTATGATTCAGACAAAGCTCGTTTGGCTCCTATTTTTGATCGTCTTCGACGCGCTGGTGTTCGTAATGTACAAATACGAGCACAAAAAGAAGAATTAAAATCATTAATGGGTCAGATGGATAGAGTTCTACTGGATGCACCCTGTAGTGGGACAGGAACATGGCGTCGTCGTCCAGATGCGAAATGGCGTTTAACATTAGAGCAGGTAAAACAACGCCAAACAGAACAGAGAGCTATTTTGAATGAAGCGATAGCTTATCTTAAGCCAAATGGGCGCCTAGTCTATATTACTTGTTCTCTTTTTGCAGATGAAAATGAGGAACAAATTGCCCATTTCCTTCAACAACATTCTCATTTTTCTCCAATAGATATGCCAGCACTTTGGCAGAAACATTTTAGTTTTTCTCCGGTGCAACCAGTTTTTTCAAATTATGGACTGACATTATCGCCCGCAACAACACAAACAGATGGTTTCTTTTTATCTGTGTTGCAAAAAAAACATTGATCCATATTTTTGCATTTTTTATCATAAATTTTACGAGAATAATTTTTTTCTTAAGAAAACAGGCTTGTGAAAAGAGAAAGATTGAATCATAACTCTCATGAGTTTTCTTTTACAATTATTGATTGGTTTTCTATGAGCATATCACATCCAGACACTGTTCTTATTATTGACTTTGGTTCACAAGTTACACAACTTATTGCACGACGGGTACGAGCAATGGGGGTATATTGTGAAATTGCCCCTTTTCAATTGGCTTTAGAAGCTGTGCGCCGCATAAATCCTAAAGCTATTATTTTATCAGGGAGTCCTTATTCCGTTATTGATGAGAGCTCTCCGCGTGCTCCAATGGAAATTTTTGAGGCGGGTATTCCGATTCTGGGTATTTGCTATGGTGAACAAGTCATGTGTGTTCAGCTTGGAGGAAAGGTTGAAGCTGGACATGAGCGTGAATTTGGGCGTGCTTTTTTGGAAGTGCAAGAAGAGAGTGCCCTTTTTGATGGAGTGTGGGAAAAAGGTTCTCATTATCAAGTATGGATGAGCCATGGTGACCGTGTGGCAGCTTTACCAGAAGGTTTTCGTGTCATAGGAACTTCAAAAGGAGCTCCTTATGCGGCTATTGCTGATGAAAAAAGACATTTTTATGCGGTACAGTTTCATCCTGAAGTTATCCATACACCAGATGGTACAAAACTTTTGCAAAATTTTATTCATAAGATCTCTGCTATTAAAGGTAGTTGGTCAATGGCTTCTTATCGTGAGCAGGCAATCGCTACGATACGACAAAAAGTTGGGAAAAGTCGTGTAATTTGTGGTCTTTCAGGGGGAGTGGATTCATCTGTTGTAGCGGTACTCCTTCATGAAGCCATAGGAGATCAATTGACATGCATTTTGGTAGACCATGGGCTGATGCGCAAGAATGAAGCTGAAGAAGTTCTCACGCTCTTTCGTGATCATTATAATATAGAGCTTATTCACGTTAATGCTGCCGATATGTTTCTTAATGCTTTAGAAGGTGAGACAGATCCAGAAAAAAAGCGCAAAACGATAGGTCGTCTTTTTATTGAAGTTTTTGAAGAAGAAACTAAAAAAATAGGAGGTGCAGAGTTTTTAGCACAAGGAACACTTTATCCAGATGTTATTGAGAGTGTGTCTGCTATTGGTGAAACGGTAACCATTAAAAGCCATCATAATGTGGGTGGGCTACCAGAAAAGATGAATATGAAACTTGTAGAACCGTTGCGTGAGCTCTTTAAGGATGAGGTTCGCTTACTGGGGCGAGAGTTAGGATTACCAGAGCAGTTTATTGGTCGCCATCCTTTTCCAGGTCCCGGTCTTGCAATTCGTTGTCCAGGTACTGTGACCCGTGAAAAATTAGAAATTTTACGTGAAGCAGATGCTATCTATCTTGAGGAAATCCGTAAAGCCGGTCTTTATGACGAAATTTGGCAGGCTTTTGCTGTTCTTCTTCCTGTTCAAACTGTTGGCGTGATGGGCGATGGTCGCACTTATGAATTTGTTTGTGCTCTTCGCGCCGTCACATCTGTAGATGGAATGACTGCTGATTTTTATCCCTATGATATGGCGTTTTTAAGTAAGACGGCAGCACGTATTATTAACGAAGTTAGAGGGATTAATCGTGTTGTATATGATGTAACCTCAAAGCCTCCTAGTACTATTGAATGGGAATAATTAAAGATGAAGGATAAGTCTTTTTAAGAATAAAATATGACTGAGTATTTGATATTCGAAAAGTGTAGAAAAAATCATTTAAAAATGATTGTGTATTTTCATATGATATAAGCCGGTATCTGGCAATCTGTACGTCAATATCGTTTAAAATTGAGAAGTGTGGAATTTTGCATGTCTGAGAAAAAAATTGTTGCACACCGTGGTGGAGCTCATCTTTATTCTGAAAATACCCTTTCGGCATTTAATAATGCTATAGCGTTAGGTGTCGATGAAGTTGAATGTGATGTTCATTTGCTGAAAAGCGGTGAAGTGGTTGTCTTTCACGATTTTCGTCTAGACCAATTGGTTGGAAAAAAGGGGTATATTCACGACATTGATAATGAAACACGCAAACAGCTCTGCGTAAAAGGAAGCCAAGAAGCCCCCCCTTTATTAGAAGAGGTGCTTGATCTTTTAGCACCAACGAATGTTGCATTGCATCTTGAAATCAAGACATGTGGTGAAGTGGAGCGTGAAACAATATTATCCAAAAAAGCGCTTGCGCTAATAAAAAACCGAAATTTATCAGAACGGGTTTCTGCAATTAGTTTTGATCCTTTTATCCTTCGTCCTTTTATTGAAGCGGGAATACCATCTGGTCCATGTGTTGATAATTTTGAAGGTGATATGTACCGTCATTTTTCTGAATGGAAGCAATTAGGTTATTCTGATCTAAGTTTAGATGGCTCTATTGTTTCACGGAACTTTATTGAATCAGCTCTTGAGGCTGGTTTTACTGTAGGGGTATGGACAATTAATGGAAAAGCTCGGTTATCACATTGGCTTGATATGCCTGTACATTACATTACGACAGATCAACCTGATCTCGCATTGCAATTGCGTGCACAAAGGTAAAAAATACAACAACACAAAAGGAACTATATATCTTCATAAAGCTAGCGTAATGAAAGAAGAAAAATTACCTAATATATAACAATAATACATTGATTTATAATGATAATTAATAGTTTTTCATGCGAAAAAGAGACATTAATACGTAAGATTCTCTTATTTTAGATCTTTTTCCAATGAATCAATCAAAATCATTCGTTTGCACATTATAAGCAGGGTTGGTGTGTGGATAAAAATTATTGAGAAAAGAATAAAAATATTCATTTAACGTATTTTAAATGCAAGACTTGTTGAAGCATTTGGGTCTCATGTGATGGTGTTGTTTTGCACTTTTATGAAGTGTAAAAATGATGGTATACAAAAAGTCTTATATACTTTAGTGGAGAGGCTTTATGGCTTATTTTATAGGTGTTATCATGAAATGTAGATGTATTAAAAGGTTTTTTAACAGCATGGAAATTGGTAATACAGAGTCATTTTGTTTTGCGTGATGGGTGTGATCTCGCTACAGGGAAGGAGCTTATTAAGCGCTTAAAAACGATTTTCTTAATTTTAAGAAAAATACTATTTATCTCTTCGTTAAATTCAGTAGCAACATCGTGTTAAAGTTATAAGCCGAAGATTATAAAATAAATAACAAAAGAATAAACAATTCTTTTTAAAAAAGTAAATTCAGATATTAAAATAGTCATTGAATGACATTTATGATCTATATCTTTTCACCAATTGACTTTGCTTATTAAAGCCATTTCACTTTTTTCAGATAGTTACAAACGCGTATCTCGTTAATACATTAAGAAAGCTTATAAAAGAAAATGAATAAATTTAAACAAATTCATTTGACCTTTTGGTGGTTCCTGTTTAAATGAGAAAATGTATTATCTGTGAAATAAAACTTTCATAGCATGTTCGTGTGTAATACTATAAATTTAGGGGTAGTTTGTATTCCATCACTTCAGAAAGGGTGAACCATGAGTCGTTTTTATCTTTCCATAGCGGCCACGGTTGCTATCATAATGTCCACAGCGGGAATAACAGCAAGTTTTGCGCAGACAAAAATCAGCTTTTGGCATTCTATGAGTGGTGAATTAGGAAAGCAAACAGAAAATCTTATTAACGATTTTAATGCAAGTCAATCTGAGTATAAAGTTATTTCTTCATTTCGCGGCGAATATGAAGAGGGGTTGATTTCACTCATTGCAGCATTTCGTGGAAAGAAACAGCCAGTGCTTGCTCAAATTTATGACGTTGGTACTGGAACTCTGATGGCTGCAAAAGGCGCAATCTACCCATTTTATCAACTTATGGCTGATACAAAACAAGAATTTGATCCTAAAGATTATTTCCCTGCTATTAGTGGTTATTACTCCGATGAACAGGGACGTATCGTCTCTATGCCATTCAATATTTCAACACCCATCCTTTATTATAACAAAGATATCTTTAAAAAAGCCGGGCTTGATCCAGAACAGCCTCCTAAAACGTGGCAAGATATAGAAGACTTTTCCAAAAAAATTCTTGAGACTAAAGCGGCAACTTGTGGTTTTACAATGGCTTATGCCGCTCAATGGATTGGTATAGAAAATTTTTCAGCGTTGCATAATGTTCCTTTTGGAACGAAGGAAAATGGCTTTAAAGGACTTGATTCAGAACTTACATTTAATGGACCTTTACAAGTGCGTATGTGGACTGACCTAAAAAAGTGGTCTGATCAAGGTATTTTCCGTTATGGTGGTCCAGCAGGTGCATTAGATTCAACACCAATGTTTATGGCACAAAATTGTGCAATTTTTATGCAATCTTCGGGATCACATGCTGGAATTGTTTCTGAAGCTCAGTTTAATGTGGGGGTTGGTATGCTACCGTACTATAAGGATACAGAAGGAACACCACAAAACTCAGTTATTGGGGGCGCTTCTATTTGGGCGTTTAAGGGCCATACCCCGAAGGAATATGCAGGGGCAGCTGCTTTTCTTAAGTTTCTTTCAAAAACAGAAAATCAAGCAAAATGGCATCAGGAAACAGGTTATCTTCCAACCACAAAAACGACTTATGAATTGAGCAAAAAACAACATTTCTATGAAAAAACGCCAGGTGCGGATATAGCTATCAAACAGATTAATCTTAATCCACCAACAGTTAACTCGAAGGGGATAAGATTTGGTAATTTACCACAAATCCGAGCCATTCTTGATCAAGAGTTGGAAGCTGTTCTTAGTGGTTCAAAAACACCGAAAGATGGTTTAGATGAGACCGTTGAACGTGGAAATAAACTCTTGCGTGAATTTGAAAAGTCTAATCATTAATTTCGTTTTATTGTTAAACATTAAAGACTCAACAAAAACAGTTGAGTCCTTTTTGTTTACCTTTTTAAAGTCTCTACATTTAAAGAGCCCTACGAATGCAAGAAAAACAAGCATATTTTAAAAATAGTCTACTTTCTTACGGACTGCTTTTTCCTCAGCTTCTTGTGACTTTTTTGTTTTTCTTTTGGCCTGCTGCTCAGGCAATAAAATCATCTTTTGAGCGTGAAGACCCTTTTGGTTTTACAACAACCTTTATTGGTTTTGAAAATTATCTAACCGTTCTTTCTGATCCTACTTATCGGCAATCACTTCTTACAACCGCAGTATTTTCCATCTCCGTTACTGTCGCTTCAATGACAATATCACTTCTCTTAGCTGTCTGTGTTGATCGTGTCATCCGTGCAAAAAAGGCTTATACAATGCTTTTGCTCTGGCCCTATGCTGTTGCTCCAGTATTGGCAGGTATATTATGGCTGTTTATCTTTCATCCCACTATCGGAATTATTCCTTTTCTTCTCGAGAAAATAGGGGTGCTATGGAATTATCGTATTAATGGTACTCAAGCAATGATTCTTATTGTCATTGCGGCTAGTTGGAAACAAATTTCTTATAATTTTCTCTTTTTTCTTACAGGTCTTCAGTCTGTTCCGCGTTCTCAAATAGAAGCAGCCGCCATTGATGGTGCTGGTCCCTTTAAACGATTTTGGACTGTGGTCTTCCCGCAAATTTCACCAACGACGTTTTTCCTTCTTATTGTCAATGTCAATTATGTTATGTTTGATACTTTTGGTATTATTGATAATACAACTTCTGGAGGTCCTGCGCGTGCAACGAGCATCCTCGTCTATAAAGTATATGATGATGGCTTTAGAAATCAAATAATCGGTGCATCCGCAGCACAATCAACAATATTGATGTTGATGGTTATTGTCTTAACCTTTATCCAGTTTCGCTGGATTGAGCGCCGTGTACAATATTAGGAAGTAAATTATGGTTGAAAATCGCCCTGTTTTGAAATTTCTAACCCATATTACTCTCATTGTTGGCATTATCATTATTTGCTTTCCAGTTTATGTTGCTATCATTGCATCAACCCATAGTTCAGCAGCATTCAACTCAGGAACACTTCCTCTCTTACCTGGGAAATATGCTTTGGAAAATTATAAAACAATCTTTGGTGATGGCCTTGCACAGCTAGGTCTGCCCAACCTCTGGCCACTCTTAATGAATTCACTCATTATGGCTCTTGGGATTAGTATTGGAAAAATTATTATTTCACTTTTGTCTGCTTATGCAATTGTTTACATGCGTTTTCCCTTCCGAAAAACTGCTTTTGTTCTTATTTTTGTTACATTGATGCTCCCTGTCGAAGTTCGTATTCTTCCAACCTATGAGGTTGTTGCGAAATTGGGGATGGTCGATACCTATGGTGGAATGATTATTCCACTTATTGCATCTGCAACCGCTACATTTTTATTTCGCCAGTTTTTTTTGACTATTCCAGATGAACTCTTAGAGGCGGCACGTGTTGATGGTGCTGGTCCAGTTAAATTTTTTAAGGATATTCTTCTTCCTCTTAGTAAAAGCAATATCGCTGCTTTATTTATCATTATGTTCATTTATGGATGGATACAATATCTCTGGCCTCTTATCATCACAACGGATCAAAATCATCAAACGATTCTTATTATTTTAAAGCAGCTTGTTGTCGAATCACTTCAACATGATCCTCAATGGAATATACTCATGGCAGTATCGGTTGTTGCTATGGTTCCCCCTGTTCTTGTTGTTATCTTCATGCAGCGGCTTTTTATCAAAGGCCTTATTGAAACGGAGAAGTAATTGTGGCCATAATCCAGTTATCAAATATAAAAAAACGGTATGACAACGGCATTCTGGTCATTGATGATTTAAACTTAACTGTTGCCGATAAAGAACTTCTTGTTCTTGTCGGTCCTTCAGGGTGCGGAAAATCAACCTTATTGCGTATTATAGCAGGACTTGAACAAGTTACCTCAGGTGAATTATGTATTGATAACGAACGTATCAATGATCGTGAACCAGCTGATCGTGATATTGCAATGGTTTTTCAAAATTATGCTCTTTATCCCCATATGACAGTTCGTGGAAACTTAGAATATGGTCTTAAAAATCGTAAAACCCCTAAAGAAGAAATTAAAAAACGCATCGCACATGCTGCAAAGCTTTTGGAGATAGAACCATTTCTTGATCGTAAACCACGACAATTATCAGGAGGACAACGTCAGCGTGTTGCAATGGGGCGTGTGATTGTACGTCAACCCCGTGTTTTTCTCTTTGATGAACCTCTTTCAAATCTTGATGCAAAATTACGGGCGCAAATGTGTATTGAAATAAAAACACTACAGCGTTCATTAGGAACAACGAGCCTCTATGTTACCCATGATCAACTAGAAGCTATGACATTAGCTGATAGAATAGTCGTTTTGAATAAAGGAGCTATCGAGCAAATTGGAACACCAATGGAAATTTACGACACTCCAGCAACAACATTTGTTGCTGATTTTATTGGTTCTCCTCCTATGAATTTTCTTGATCGCCATGTCTTAGAACAACATTTAGGGCATTCATTTTCTTACGGCGAAGAAACTGATCTTTTAGCATTCAGACCTGAAATAATCTTATTGGGCGAACATCCAGATAAAGGACCTGTTTTTCACACAAAAATTGAGCTTATCAAGCCTATTGGAACAGGTTGCCATGTTTTAACGCGTTGGAATAATATCATCTTTACGATTGAAATAAAAGAACGCTTGACACACGACTATGGGCAAAAACTAAGTTTCACTGTCGCTCATCAGAATTTTCATACTTTTAACAAAAACACTGGAAAGCGCACAAATAATAAGTAAGCATTAATTGATGTGACACGACTTTCTTTTATGTTGCGTCATGATAATGTTGCGTTTCGATTTTCTCGATTACATTTACAAAATCAGATTGTAACCGATGGGATTAAAAATAAAATTTTAAAAGTTTTGGTAATGATCCATTGTCCCATGGCGCTGAGAATGTCAAAACATTTATATGAACAAAATGTGCATTTTCAGGGTCTGTGAGAAGAATATTATTTTCAAACCTCAAACATAATAAAATCATTTTCATTATAAAAAAATATCAATATAAAATAACCATTTATTAACCATATTTTCTCATTTATAATTTTTTTATAAAAAACAATATATTATCATATGTTCCTTGATGTAATAATTTATGTAACTTATAAAAAGTAAATGAGAGAAATAGAGGGAAACAATAATTCACAGATAAGGGAGGATGCGCCCCATATCCTAGCTTTGTTTCCTAACATAAGAAGTCTATTTGAGCCACAAAATACGACGCTGTTCTAAATAGTCTGTACGAGAATAGGCACATTCTATTTTACCGCTGACCATATGATCTAAAATGCTTTCAGAGCTCCTATAAGAAGCATTTGTTTTTTCTACCAATAACATAAATTAGAGAGAAACCTATGTGCGCATACTGCAAGTTTATTTTTTACTCATGTAAATCACTATGCAATTCTCAGCGAGGGTATCCAATCAGTTGCAAAAGAAATCACTGAGAGATAGAAGACGCGCTTGTTTTACAATTTTCATTATTTTTAATGATAAAAGCAAATGAAACACATCTGTAACATTTCATTGATCATTCTATATTTTTGAATTTAAAATTGCCTATAGATCATCCTTAAACAGATCTTTATGAATATAACATAAGGGATTGGTGCGAACACCTATAAGAATCAGCAGGGACAAAGACAGTTATATTGTTGTTTTGCAAAGCATTTTATAAAAGCTGGTATATTTTTTAAATATATTGCCAGTCTATTAATGGTTTTATGATATTGCTTTCTTATAAAGCGCGTGCTTTTTTGTTGCTTATAAATCAACCTAAACTTTATATAGCAGTATGTTTGAGACAAATATGAAGACGGTTCAGTGCTGTATTCAGTTGTGTATGCCAGAGTAGAATGAGCTTATCTGCTTGTGTAATTTCTAAAATGAGGGGACTGCTTAATTTAGGGGAATATGAAAGCATCAAGATAAAAAATAGATTCTATCTCTAGCATCATCTTTTAATTTAGTATTGCGATTTTCAAAAATATCTGAGCCAATGTCTCTTACATAATGGAGATTACGCATTGCCGAACACATTTTTTATTACGTTCTTTGAATAGAGTTGCATCTCTCATACAAAACAGAACACCTAAACAGAAGGCTATTAGGTTGCCAATTCACGCACTTGTTTAAAAATATCTTGTAAGGTTGTTCCAACTATTTTCTCACGCAGTCGTTTATGAGTAGTATAATATAAAATCCATAGTGTATCTCCATCTTTATGCTTATAAAATGCAAGCTTGGGTCATCATCGTACTCTCTGCCAGTTTCCAACATTGCAACAATTATTGTGTTGGACTCGTCATAAGGGGTATTTTTTTCAAGTTTTTTTATTCATACATTAATTTTACTTGCATGTTATAAATGGAGTTGGGTAGATAAAAATACTTTAAGAAAGAGACCCAAAATGCTTCTTATGAATCGTTTCAAGTGTTGAGAGTTATTGTAAAAGAAGCGTTGGAAATAGAATGATGTCGCTGACGATCTGGGCACCATGAGGCAATAAATTCACTTACTTTATCTATCTTAGCATTTATTGAGTATAAATTTCTCTTTAAAAGTAACTTTATTTCATATCAATGTTATCAATTATAGATATTGGGTATCATTAGTAACATAATCATAGACTTAGGATTTTATGAACTCTTTTTTATCTCTTTTGTAGAAGATCTTAATGTTTTGTGATGGCATCAATGATGGTATTCACATTATGTTCCATCATATCGAGATAAGTTGCTGCAGGGCCATTTTTGTTTGACAATGCATCAGAATAAAGTGTCCCACCAATTTTTAAACCTGTTTCTTTTGCAATCTGTTTTATGAGACGGGGGTTAGAGATATTTTCAACGAATAGTGCAGCTGCTTTATTCGCTTTAATTTGTTTGATAAGTTTAGCAACATCGGCTGCGGTTGCTTCAGCTTCTGTTGAAGCACTTTGAGGGGCAAGGATAGTAAAACCATATTCCTCGGCAAAATAGCCAAAGGCATCATGAGATGTGATAATGATACGTTTATCTTTAGGAATAGTAGCAATTTTTGTTTTCAGGGTATCTTGTGCTATTTCAAGTTTTTTGATGTAGGTTTCGGCATTTTTTTTGTAGCTGGTGCAGGATTGTGGATCGATTTTACAAAAAGCAGCAGCGATATTCTTTACATAGATTTTGACATTGGGAATTGTTTGCCAAGCGTGTGGATCAATAACGCTGTGGTGGTGATGGGCATTATGTTCTTGATTTTTCATTTTAAGGGAGGGAATGTTAGCGCTAACTTCGACAAGAAGTGCTTTTGTACCGCTTGCTGTAATGAGGCGATCAATGAATCCTTCTAAATGAAGTCCGTTGATGAAAATAATTTGAGCATTTCTAAGAGCTTGAGCATCATGGGGGGTAGGTTCATAAGTGTGGGTATTCGCATTGGGACCGACAAAAGTGGTCATAGAGATATGGTTATCTCCTACATTTTTTACGAGATCTGCAAGAATAGAAAAGCTCGCAACAACTTTGATTTTATTGTGTGCAGAAGCAGAAAATGGAGAAAGGGCAAGCAATAAAGCTCCAAGAAAAACAATTGTTTGAGCAAACTTAGGCACATTTTTTTCCTTAAAGTGAGGAGGTATAAAAGAGGTGGGGAAACCATGTTACAATAAAGCCACGTGGACTTATTAAGCAGGAAACAAGATAAATAAATCCTGCAGCAATGATGATAGCAGGGCCGGAGGGAAGTGAAAGATGAAAAGAAAGCAGGAGACCACATACGCTAGAAATGATTCCAAAAAGAGTGGAAAGCGCGCAAATAGGGCCTAGCCGTGAAAACCAAAAACGGGCTGTAATAGCTGGAATCATCATAATGCCAACGGAAAGTAATGTTCCTAGTGACTGAAAGCCTCCAACCAGATTCAACACCACAAGTCCAAGCAATGAAATATGAATATATTTACTCAATGGAGAGAGTGATTTAAAAAAGAGGGGGTCAAAGCTTTCTAAAACGAGTGCACGCCAAAAAATACAAAGACTGCATAGTGTAATCAGCATTATAGTAGTGATTAACCAGAGGGCTTGTGCATCAAGTGCAAGAACCGATCCGAATAAGAGATGAAGCAGCTCAATTGTTGAATCTTTTAGTGAGATAATAATGACACCTGCCGCGAGTGCAATAAGATAAAAAACAGTCATGGATGCATCTTCTTTCTGAAAGCTATTTCGTGAAATTAAAATGGTTGCTAAAGCAACAATAATACCAGCGAAGATGCCACCAAGTGTCATAGATATGAGGGAAAAGCCACAAATCAGAAAAGCAGTTGCAACACCAGGAAGAATGGCATGAGAGATAGCATCTCCTGTCAAGCTCATTCCACGGAGCATTAAAAATACACCAACAGGACAAGCGCTAATAGACAGAAAAATAGAACCGATAAGGGCGTTTTGCATAAATTGGAAATCAACAAAGGGGGCAAGAAAAAATGCATACACGTCTTATAACCTAAGAAAGAGAGGATCATTGATGGGAAGATTTTGTTTTTGTGCGCTAATAGGGAAAGAATTGGATGTGAGAAGTGGCATAACGTGATGAATGGCGTTGTTTAAAAACTGTGTTGTTTCTCCATAAAAGGCGTTTTGTTGATCAATTTGAATCATTTGGGGGAAAAATTCTTGCACGATGAGAGGGTTATGGAGTGCGGTGAGAACTGTGCGTCCTTGCTGTTGCCAGTATGTGATCAGTGCAAGAAGGTCTTTTTGGGTATTATTATCTACACCATTGAAAGGTTCATCAAGCAAAATAATATTGGCATCTTGCACAATGATACGTGCAAAAAGAGCGCGTTGTAATTGCCCGCCTGATAATGTTTCAAGCGAACGGGGTGCGAGTTCTGTAAGTCCAACCATTTTAAGCGCATTTTGAATCTTAGAATCATAAGGGCGCTGGTTTTTCCATAATCCACAAAAAGACCACAGTCCTGTTTTTACAAGCGTTTTCACATCAATTGGAAATGTTTTATCTACATCACATTGCTGAGCAAGATAAGCAATGCGGCTTTTTTTTGGTTTTGTAATTTTTCCCTTAAGAGGCTTAAGCAATCCGGCGATGGCTTTTAGCAATGTTGATTTTCCTGCGCCATTATCACCTGTTATTGCGACCAATGAACCAGCTTTTAACTTTGCTGAAAAGTTCTTTATTGCTACCCTATTCCCATAACCTAATGTTGTCTTATTGAAGTGCAGATCCATATTCTTTACCATCGTTGCTTATTAGTTTGGAAACTATGTAATAATATAACGTTTGTCAATAAAATGTTATATTATTACATAGTTTTTGAGGACTGAAAATTTTAGTGGGAAGATCGTGGAAAATTAAAAATAATAATTGGATTCACCTTGACGAAAGAGAGAGAGTATATACTATATATAGTATCAAAATGATTGGTGATTCTAAATAAGCACAAGAGAGGGTGTTAGTGTGTTTCGTTTGGTATCTAAGTTATTTCCATTATTGTAAAGAGTTTACTGGCCAAAGGCATAGCAGTATTTTTACTGAAGGATCTCTTTTAGAAGGATTTCCTTTCGTTTTTGTAATTGATTTTTGCCGTAAAAGAGCAAACAGAGCTCTTGAAAAACGGTAGTTTAGAACGTGAGTTTTTTAGACAGCAGGAGGGAATTGTTTGCCAAGCAAAAGATTGTTTATAACTAGGGGGCTTTGCCATTTAAGTTGTAGAATAATCGCTTATTCTCATCATAGTCTTTGACGTTATTTGATGAGGAATTTTGTTATGTTCAGGAAGTTGCGTACTATTTGAAAATAACCACATGTTTTGCGTACAATTTCTGTTTTTTTGTTATTCTTGAGTACCTATAAAATTATTAGATTAACCGTGTAGGGTTGATTGTTTGGAATTGTGAAAGTTGAAGAAAATGTCGATCACTATTTATAGTAAACCATCTTGTGTCCAATGTGATGCTACACGCCGCGCTTTTGATGCAAAAGGCATTCATTATCGTGTTGTTGATATTTCTTGTGATGAACAAGCATACAGTTTTGTTCAATCTCTGGGGTATCGTCAGGTTCCTGTCGTTGTTTGTGGTGAAAATCATTGGTCTGGTTTTAGACCAGATATGATTAGTGGTCTTTGTGCTTAATGGGGCTTATTGTTTATTATTCGAGTGCAACGGGTAATACAGAACATTTTGTCTCGCAACTTGGTCAACGACTCTTCAAAATTGATAAAAGAAAGCCTTCTGCATTGGTTGGTGAACCTTATGTACTGGTTGTTCCTACATATGCAGATGGTGAGGGAAGAGGGGCAGTGCCGAAAGCTGTTATCCATTTTCTTAATGAAGCTGAGAATCGAAAATTAATTCGTGGTGTCATTGGTGGTGGGAATCGTAATTTTGGTTGCTATTATAATTTAGCAAGTAAAATCATTGCTGAAAAATGTTGTGTACCTTGCCTTTATCGTTTTGAGCTGCGTGGAACTGATGAAGACGTTATTTATGTAAAAAAGGGATTGGAAAGATTTTGGAAACAATTGGTATAGGACAATCGCAGAAACCGGATCAGATTACTGATTATCATGCGCTGAATGCAATGCTTAATCTTTATGATGAAAATGGTCATATTCAATTTGATATGGATCGGCTTGCCGCACGGCAGTATTTCCTTCAGCATGTTAATCAAAATACAGTTTTTTTTCATAACCTGAAGGAAAAAATAGATTACTTAATAGAAGAAGGTTATTATGAAAAAGCTTTATTTGAGCTTTATGATTTTTCTTTTATAAAAAAACTTTTTAAACGTGCTTATGCATTTAAGTTTCGTTTTCCTACCTTTTTAGGCGCATTTAAGTATTATACCAGCTATACACTGAAGACTTTTGATGGGAAACGTTATCTTGAACGTTATGAAGATCGCGTCTGTCTTGTAGCTTTATATTTGGCACAAGGGAATAAAGCTCTTGCTGAAAATTTTGTGGATGAAATTATTACAGGACGTTTTCAACCGGCAACCCCGACATTTTTAAATGCTGGGAAAAAACAACGTGGTGAATTGGTTTCGTGTTTTTTGCTACGTGTTGAAGATAATATGGAATCGATAGGTCGTGCGGTTAATTCGGCTTTGCAGCTTTCAAAACGTGGTGGAGGTGTGGCGCTTTGTTTAACCAATTTGCGGGAAGCTGGGGCACCAATTAAGCAAATAGAAAATCAGTCCTCAGGTGTCTTACCGGTGATGAAACTCTTAGAAGATTCTTTTTCTTACGCCAATCAGCTTGGGGCACGGCAGGGGGCTGGGGCTGTTTATTTGCATGCCCATCATTTAGATATTATGAAGTTTTTGGATACAAAGCGTGAAAATGCTGATGAAAAAGTTAGAATCAAAACGCTTTCCCTTGGTGTCGTCATTCCTGATATTACTTTTGAGCTTGCACGGAATAATGAGGATATGTACCTCTTCTCGTCTTATGATATCGAGCGTGTGACAGGTAAGCCCTTTAGCGATATTTCTTTAACGGAGCATTATCGTTCTTTTGTTGATAATGCAAAAATTCGTAAAAAGAAAATAAGTGCACGCGTTTTTTTTCAGACATTAGCGGAAATTCAATTTGAGTCGGGTTATCCCTATATTTTATTTGAGGATACTGCTAATCGATCGAATCCGATAGCTGGGCGCATAAGTATGAGCAATTTATGTTCAGAAATTTTGCAGGTGAGTGAGGCGAGTGAACTGGAGACAGATTTAACTTATCGCACGATTGGAAGTGATATATCTTGTAATCTTGGATCCATGAATATTGCCAAAGCAATGGAAAGTCCTGATTTCGGACAGACCGTGGAATCTGCTGTTCGTGCTCTTACTGCGGTTTCAGATATGAGCAATATTGCCTGTGTGCCTTCCATTGCGAAAGGCAATGCTGAAAGTCATGCGATTGGTTTGGGACAAATGAATTTGCATGGGTTTCTAGCACGTGAGCAAATCTATTATGGGTCTCCAGAAGCGATTGATTTTACTAATATCTATTTTTATATTGTGACATATCACGCTATACGGGCTTCCAATTTGATTGCACGTGAACGTCAAGAAATGTTTGCAGGGTTTGAAAAATCAGCTTATGCAGATGGATGTTTTTTCGAAAAATATATTGAAAAAGAATGGAAACCACAATTTGCGCTTGTGCAAGAGCTTTTTGCACGGAACAATATTGTTATCCCAGATCAAAAGGATTGGCAGGAACTCAAAAAATTAGTTATTGAGTATGGGCTTTATAACCGCAATTTGCAGGCAGTTCCACCTACGGGATCTATTTCCTATATTAATCATGCTACTTCTTCTATTCATCCAATTGCTTCAAAAATTGAAATTCGCAAAGAGGGAAAAATTGGGCGGGTTTATTATCCCGCTCCTTATATGGATAATACGAATTTGAATTTTTACCAAGATGCTTATGAGATTGGTCCTGAAAAAATTATAGATACCTATGCTGCTGCAACACAGCATGTTGATCAAGGTCTTTCATTAACATTATTTTTTCCTGATACCGCTACCACACGTGATATTAACCGCGCACAAATTTATGCCTGGAAAAAGGGTATAAAGAGTATTTACTATGTACGATTACGGCAAGTAGCATTAAGTGGAACAGAAGTTGATGGCTGTGTTTCGTGTAGTTTATAGGAGATCATCATATGACAAAGATTACAACCAAAAATCCTGTTGTGTGCGCTGTTAATTGGAATAGATTACATGATGAGAAAGATCTTGAAGTATGGAACCGCTTAACTGGGAATTTTTGGTTACCTGAGAAGGTACCACTTTCCAATGATATTCCTTCATGGTCAAGCTTAACGGATGAAGAACGTAAACTCACAATTCGTGTTTTTACAGGATTAACGCTTCTAGATACAATTCAAAACACCGTAGGAGCCATTTCGCTTCTGGCTGATGCGATAACAGAGCATGAGGAGGCAGTTTTGACGAATATTGCCTTCATGGAAGCGGTTCATGCACGTTCTTATTCCTCTATTTTTTCAACCCTTTGTTCGACGGTAGAAGTTGATGATGCGTTTAGATGGTCAGAAGAAAATATTCATTTGCAGAAAAAGGCTAGATTAGTACTTGAGCGTTATGAAGCAAATGATCCACTGAAGAAAAAAATTGCTTCGACTTTGCTGGAAAGCTTTTTATTTTATTCTGGTTTTTATTTGCCCATGTATTGGGCCAGTCGCGCTAAGTTGACCAATACAGCAGATCTCATTCGATTAATCATTCGTGATGAAGCAGTCCATGGTTATTATATAGGTTATAAATTCCAATTGGGCTTTGCAAAGCTTGATGAAGCCAAAAGACAAGAAATTAAAGATTTTGCTTTTAACCTGCTCTTTGACCTTTATAACATCGAATGCAAATATACTGAAGATCTTTATGATGCGCTTGGATTAACAGAAGATGTTAAAATTTTTCTTCATTATAATGCTAATAAGGCTTTAATGAATTTAGGTTTTGAAGCTCTTTTCCCCCCTGAGGTTTGTCGTGTTAATCCTGCTATTTTGGCAGCGTTATCACCAAACTCTGATGAAAACCATGACTTTTTTTCAGGGGCAGGTTCTTCTTATGTCATTGGCAAGGCAGTTGCTACCACGGATGATGATTGGGAATTTTAATGTTTGCATGCAAATAGAAGTGCGCGGGGTATTCCACTCAGATCTTTGCGCATTTCTAAACATTGAAAACCATTTTTTTCAAACAAATTACAGACTTCATTTTCTTGAGAGAAACCAATTTCAACAGCGACATAGCCGTTTTCTTTTAAGTAGTCGGCTGCTTCATGGGCGAGTTTTCGATAAAAATCAAGTCCATCTTCCCCTCCTATCAGAGCGCGCAATGGGTCATGTAAGCGCACTTCTTTTGCAAGTTTTTTGATATCTTTTGTGGGAATATAAGGTGGATTGGAAACAATGAAATCAAAGGGACCTGTGACAGAATCAAACCAATCGCTAAGAAGAGGTGTGAAGCGGTGTTCTACTTCAGCATTTTTTGCATTTTTTTTCGCTGTATTAAGGGCATCTTCAGAAATATCGACCGCCACCGCATAGGATTGGGGAATTTGTTTAAGGAGTGCAATGGCAATGGCACCACTTCCTGTCCCCATATCAAGGAATGTTGTTTTTCTCGAATTTTCGACCTGTTTTTTGAGAAAAGGGAGAACAAGATCGATGAGCGTTTCTGTATCCTGACGGGGTTCTAACGTCTCTTGAGACAATGCGAAAGATATGCCATAAAATTCTCTCATCTCTATAATACGGTAGACGGGTTCGCCTGCAATACGCCGTTGTACAGCCTGTTCTATTTGTATAATATGCTCAGAAGACAGATGCATATCTGGTTTAGAAATTCGTTCAGCAGCATTTATTCCTGTTATCCATTCAACAAGTATTTTCGCATCGAGATCGGCTTCCAAAATTCCTTTCGTACGCAATTTTTCTCGCGTTTGTTGGATGACGTTCTTGAAAGAATATTTGCTCAATTATTATCCATTTCCATCAGCTGTGTTGTTTGATAATCTGAGATGAGTGCATGAAGAAGCTCATCAAGATCTCCCTCTAGAATGCGATCAAGCTTATACAAGGTTAGATTAATACGGTGATCCGTGACGCGTCCTTGTGGAAAATTATAGGTACGAATACGTTCTGAACGATCGCCAGAACCAACTTGGCTTTTACGAGAAGCTGAACGTTCACTTTCCGCTTTTTGTCGTTCGATATCGAATAAGCGTGCTCGTAAAATTTGAAGGGCTCGCGCTCGGTTTTGATGTTGTGATTTTTCTGCTTGTACGACCATAATTCCTGTTGGAATATGCGTGATACGAACAGCTGAATCTGTTGTATTAACATGCTGTCCTCCTGCTCCAGATGCACGCATTGTGTCAATACGAATATCCTCAGGACGAATATCAATATCAATTTCTTCAGCCTCTGGAAGCACAGCAACGGTAGAAGCAGATGTATGGATACGTCCACCTGTCTCTGTTTCAGGGATGCGTTGCACACGATGAACCCCTGATTCATATTTCAATTTAGAAAAGACACCTTTTCCTGAGATGGTAGCAATAATCTCTTTATATCCGCCAACTTCCCCCTCACTGAGTGAAATAACTTCTACTTTCCAATTGTGAGCATGGGCATAACGTTCATACATGCGGAAAAGATCACCGGAAAAAAGTGCTGCTTCTGATCCACCCGTTCCTGCTCGAATTTCAACAATAGCGTTTTTTTCATCAGCAACATCTTTAGGCAAAAGCAAAATCTGGAGTTCTTTTTCAAATTGCTCTACTTTTTTATATAACGATGGTAGCTCTTCTTGGGCAAGATTACGCATCTCTATATCTGTTTGTTTATCGTTGATAATCGTTTCTAATTCTGTAATCTCTCTGTAAAGAGCATTTAATGCGCGTATAGAGGCAATAACAGGTTGTAGTTCTGCATATTCAGAAGCTAATTTGACATATGTTTCAGCATTTGGATTAGTCGTCATTTGGCTTTCAATTATTTCAAAGCGCTTTTCAAGCTGTCTCATACGATCTTGTGGCAAAGAAACCATGATAATATTGGCCTAATTTTTCATAATACAATTTTTATAATATTTTGTGGCAATGATTTTTTGTTATAATATTGGCAATGAATTACCGTATAGCATCATACAAAAAGGGGTGATAAAGCAATTCTTTTTTTTTGCCAATGAAAACTATTATATTTTAAAGGTAAATTTTTATAAAATTTGATTTGCCTGAGGTGTTTTATCTCATAATATATGGTCAATTTTTTAAGAGTTTTTTTTTCCGTAAAGTTCAAGGCGGTGATGAATAATATCATAACCAAGAGATTTTGCAATTTCCTCTTGCAGCTTTTCAATAACATCAGAATGAAATTCGATAACTTGTCCTGTTTCTATATCAATGAGATGATCATGATGTTGCCCATCTGCTTGCTCAAAACGAGATGGACCACCGCTAAAGCTATGGCGATGAATTGTTCCATTTCCTTCTAATATTTTCATGGTTCGATAAACAGTTGAGAGTGAAATATTCGAATCTATTTTGTTTGCACGCTGAAAAATTTCAAATGCATTGGGATGGTCATTTGTATCAGTCAAAATATCAAGAATAACTCGTCGTTGACGTGTTACTCTTAAACCAGCTGTGCGCAATTCTTGCTCATAATTTCGCTTTTTATTCATTTTCATAGTTTGCTTTTCAAACAAAGGCTCCATGACAGTGTTTGTATTTTTTCTCTGAACCGCAAGGACAACGCTCATTACGTCCAACTTTTCCCCATGTCGTTATATCGTTAGGGTCACGATCTTGTGGATTAACAAATCTATTTTCTTGTGATCGTGCCCATAAAGTGGGAGCATTTTCTTGACTTTGATCATTAAAGACAGAAGAAGAAGCATCAGTTTGCTCAGGCATGGTCGGTTCTGTTGGTTGTTGAATGATTTCAAAGCGCATAAGCTTAGAAGTGACAATTCGGCGCAAATTTTTCAACATACTTTGAAAGAGTTCAAATGATTCTGTCTTATATTCATTGAGTGGATCTCGCTGCGCATAACCACGAAAACCAACAACAGAACGTAAATGGTCTAAACTTACCAGATGTTCACGCCATAACGTGTCAATAGTTTCGAGCAATACTGCTTTGTGAAAATAAGCCATAACTTCTGGGGAATAGCGCTCAGTACGCTCATTTTCAAGTTTTGTAACAGCATCTGATACACGCTCTAAAATTTGCTCCTCGGCAATTCCATCTTCTTTTGCCCATTCTTCCACTGGAAGCTCAAGATTAAAGAGTTGTCGAAGCTCTTCTTCGAGAGTTTTTACATCCCATTTTTCAGAATATGTCCCTGATGGGATATAAGCCTCTACGAGATCCTCTACGACTTCATTGCGCATTTCAAGGATCATTTCTGACAAATCATCTGCGTTCATGACCTCCATACGCTGTTCAAAAATAACCTTGCGTTGATCATTCATGACATCATCATATTTTAGCAGATTTTTACGAATTTCAAAGTTTCGTGCTTCGACCTTTTTTTGTGCTTTTTCAAGGGCTTTATTAATCCATGGATGGATAATAGCTTCATTTTCTTTCAATCCAAGTTTTTGCAGCATACTATCCATACGGTTGGAGCCAAAGATACGCATAAGATCATCTTGAAGAGAGAGAAAGAATTTTGAGCGACCCGGATCGCCTTGGCGACCAGAGCGTCCACGAAGCTGGTTATCAATACGACGGCTTTCATGACGTTCAGTAGCGATAACGTAAAGCCCTCCAGCCGCTAAAGCTTTGTCTTTAAGCTTCTGAACATCTTTTTTTATTTCTTCAATTTTAGCTGTCCGCTCTGGACCTTCGGGGATATCCTGTAACTCTTGTCGGATGCGCATTTCAACGTTACCACCAAGCTGTATATCCGTACCGCGTCCTGCCATGTTGGTTGCGATGGTGAGAGCTCTAGGAACTCCTGCTTGCGCAATGATGTATGCTTCTTGTTCGTGATAGCGAGCATTTAAGACTCTAAAATCGGTAATGCCTTCTTTTCGCAAACGCTCTGCCAATTGTTCTGACTTCTCAATAGAGGTTGTTCCAACAAGAATAGGCTGTTCTTTTTCGTGTGCTTGACGGATATCACGCACAATCGCCCGATATTTCTCTTCTGCTGTTCGATAAATCTCATCATCTTCATCAATACGTTGTATTGGCAAATTTGTAGGGACTTCAACAACGTCAAGACCATAAATATTTCTGAATTCTTCGGCTTCTGTTGTTGCAGTTCCAGTCATGCCAGATAATTTTCTATACATACGGAAATAATTTTGGAAAGTGATGGAAGCAAGTGTCTGGTTTTCTGGTTGAATAGCAACATGCTCTTTAGCTTCTAACGCTTGATGAAGTCCTTCAGAATAACGCCGCCCAGGCATCATTCGCCCTGTAAATTCGTCAATGATAACGATTTCATCATTGCGAACAATGTAATCTTTATCGCGAGCAAACAGTTTATGAGCTTTTAGAGCATTATTGACATGATGAACGATAGCGACATTTTCTATGTCATAAAGACTTTCACCTTTAAGATGCCCAGCTTGTTCGAGCATTTTTTCAATTTTTTCAGTACCAACTTCGGTAAAGGTCGTTGTTTTTTGTTTTTCGTCTATTTCATAGTCTTCTGGAGTTAAGGCAGGAATAAATGTATCAATAAGGTTATAGAAGTCAGTACGATCTTCTAGAGGACCAGAAATAATAAGGGGTGTACGGGCTTCATCAATAAGAATCGAATCAACTTCATCAACAATTGCGTAATGATGTCCACGTTGGACCATTTGACTATGATCGAAGGCCATATTATCACGCAAATAATCAAAACCTAGTTCATTATTTGTGGCATAGGTGATGTCGCATGCATAGGCCTCTCGGCGGGCATCACTATCAAGATCATGAAGAATCACGCCTGTTGTAAGCCCTAGAAAACTAAAAATTTTGCCCATTGTTTCAGCATCACGACTGGCGAGATAATCGTTTACTGTCACAACATGAACGCCTTTACCTTCTAATGCATTGAGATAAATTGGCAGAGTTGCCATTAATGTTTTACCTTCACCAGTACGCATTTCAGCTATGCCGCAGTCGTGAAGGACCATTCCACCAATAAGTTGTACGTCAAAAGGACGCATGTCATAAACACGTTTTGCGGCTTCACGAACAGTTGCGAAAGCTTCTGGTAAGAGCAAATCAACACTTTCACCTTCACTAAGACGTTTACGAAAGGCATCTGTTTTTTGGCAAAGCTGCTCATCACTTAATTTTACAAATTGTTCTTCCAAAGCATTAATTTGTACAACTTTTTGGCGGAGTGCTTTGAGACGTCGCTCATGAGCTGAACCAAAAAACTTACGGGCAAAAACACCTAAACTGACCATCTCTGGCCCTTTCTTTTAATTGTTGTCACTCTTGTTGAGTAATTCATACGCTCTCCCCATACTCTACATTTTCTTCAAGTTATTTGATATCATTAGAGACATCATGAAATCACGAAATGCAGATGGTACCATTATACTTTCTGGTGTGCAATTTTTCACTTTAATTGTAAAGTAGAGATAAGAGGCTAAGCGCCTTATGTCAACTTTAGGTATGCTATTTAACTGGTACAATACAAAGTAATTTAAGATACAATACGTCATTTTTTTCTATTATTATGTTTTTCATCTGCATTAGATAGGATTGGAGAGACTGAGATAAAAGGACAATTTTATGCTTTTTTAAAATAAATTACTAATTTATTTCTCTATGTTTAAAGATTAAAGTGTTATGGTAAAGAAAATTGGAATCTTGAACCTGCCTTCATTTTTAAGGAGTATATTTATGAAATTTAACTTTATTACGCTTTTTTTAGCATCAACTTTATTGGCAAGTACAAGTTTAGGGGTGAGAGCCCAAGAAGGTTTGAATTCATCGTCGAATGATTTAAAGACTTTGGAGAAAGCTTCTGAAAAAGCCGTTTCTCCTTCTCATGTTATGGCGGTCATTGATGGAAAAAATATTACAGCAGGCCAATTGGATGATTTAGCGCTTGAAATAAATCCTAATTTAGCACGTTTCCCTGATGAGCAACGCCGTATGATGGTTCTAAAAGCTTATTTAGATATGCAGGCACTTGCAAAAGCAGCAAGAAGCAAAGGTCTTGATAAGACAGAAGCTTACGATAAGCGTATGGCAGTCATGCGTGACAATGTTCTTCAACAGCTTTATTTTAAACAGGCAATTGTTGACAAAATATCGGATACTGATTTGGAAGCCCTTTATAAGCAAGAAGTTGCTGCTTTACCTAAAGAGGATGAGGTTAAAGCGCGTCATATTTTGGTCAAAACGAGAAAAGAAGCAGAAGCTATCATTAAGCATTTAAATAAAGGCGAAAATTTTGAAGAGATTGCAAAGAAAAGTTCAACAGATGGTTCTGCTGCCGTTGGGGGTGATCTTGGTTATTTTAGCCATGGTCAAATGGTCAAGCCTTTTGAAGATGCTGCATTTGGTTTGAAAATTGGCGAATACACTAAACAACCCGTTGAAAGTCCTTTTGGTTGGCATATTATTAAATTAGAAGATCGTCGTGTAAAACAACCGCCTGCATTTGATGATGTTAAAGAGATGTTGCGTACACAGCTTATAAAAAAGCGCTATCAAGAACTGATTGTTGATTTGCGTAGCAAGATAGATGTGAAATATCCTGATCCTAATGTTGCAAAAATCATGGAGTCACTTCATCAAAATGGAACGCTACTTCCCGATGAGACATCTGATGAAGAAGATACGGAATAGCTAGGAAAAATAAGTGGATAGCCTCTTTAATAGATAATTTGTTAGGTTAGGTTTGTTCAAAAAGCCTAGCAGTTTTCTATGAGAGGTTATTGATCTGCAGTCATTTCATTTGTTTTTATAGAAAGCATATTGTGGTTTTAAAAAATTCTCCTTTGATGCCTCAAAAGATCCAGAAGCTTTCTCCCTTATCTGGTGTACGGATAGCGACAGCTGAAGCTGGGATTAAATACAAAGATCGTACAGATCTTCTTTTCATCATATTCGATAAGCCAGTGAGTGTGGCCGGTGTTTTTACTCGTTCAAAATGTCCATCTGCCCCTGTAGAGCATTGTCGTGCATCGCTTCCTCATGGGGTTGCGAGGGGTGTTGTTGTGAATTCTGGAAATGCAAATGCTTTTACAGGAAGCAAAGGAAAGCACACAACCAATGCAATCATCTGTGCAGCAGCGAACGCTTTAAAGGTTAGAGAAGATGAAATTTTTATAGCCTCTACGGGTGTTATTGGTGAGCCAATGGATGCATCGGGTATTGTCAATCTTTTACCAAGTATGGTAGAGACAGCAGAAGAGGGAAATTGGTTGGAGGCTGCAAAAGCCATAATGACAACGGACACATTTCCAAAACTTGCGACGCGCACTTTTGACTGTGGGGGAGAGTGTGTTACCATTAATGGAATTGCAAAAGGTGCTGGTATGATTGCACCCGATATGGCGACGATGCTATCGTTTGTGGTTAGTGATGCTGCTATTTCTTCGGATGCACTCCAATCTATGTTATCAGAGGCAGTTGAGGGGTCTTTTAATTCAATTACTGTTGATAGTGATACCTCAACTTCAGATACGCTTATGTTGTTTGCGACAGGAAAAGAACATTTTCCATGTCTTACAAGTAAATCTGATCCGCGTTATGGGGTTTTTGTGAAACAATTGAGTGCACTTCTACATGAACTTGCACTACAAATTGTTTGCGATGGTGAAGGTGCTCGTCATTTAATTGAGGTTAATGTGATGGGCGCTACAACAAACAATGCAGCGAAAACGATTGCTTTATCAATTGCAAATTCACCGCTTGTAAAAACAGCTATTGCTGGTGAAGATGCGAATTGGGGGCGGGTCGTTATGGCAGTTGGGAAGGCTGGTGTTGAAGTCGATCGTGATCTATTGACGATTTGGTTTGGTGAGCATCGTGTGGCTGTAAATGGCGTACGAGATCCTGAATATTGTGAAGAGGCAATAGGTACTTATATGCAAGGTAAACACATCACAATTCGTGTTGATATCGGTTTGGGTAAGGGCACGGCGACGGTTTGGTCTTGCGATTTAACAAAAGAGTACGTTATGATCAATAGCGATTACAGAAGTTAATGGATGCACTTTATATTTAACAGCTTATTATTTTTCAGAGAAAATAGGGTATGTGAGTTCTTTTAGGAACAGAGGGGATATGATAGAAAAGACAGTTATCTTTATGTTCCCTATTGGGGAGTGATATGTGTATAAAAAGTTCCATTCTTCTTGTTGTTGCATGCGCATTGTTCGATCAGAATAATCGTGTTTTGCTTACACAGCGTCCTGAAGGAAAATCACTGGCTGGTTTATGGGAGTTTCCTGGTGGCAAGGTTGAGCAAGGTGAAACTCCGGAAGAATCATTGATTCGTGAACTAGAGGAAGAGCTTGGTATTTATGTTCAACCAAATAATTTACACCCTTTAACATTTGCAAGTCATAGCTATAAAACATTTCATCTCTTGATGCCATTGTATCTTTGTGACCATTATGAGGGCGTTGCGCAAGGACGAGAGGGCCAAAACTTAGAATGGGTTTTTATTGGTTATCTTGATAAATATCCGATGCCTGATGCTGATAAACCATTGGTTAAGGTATTGAAAAATCATCTTCTTTAATGTGTTATAAGTAGGAAATATTGTTTAAATACAATTCAAGATATTGATTTAAAATGATAATTTATAATTTTTATGTTGAATGGAAAGGCCTAAAGACGTAAATTTTTTTCATTTCAAATGTGTTTTATGTTAAATTAATCAAGACCATTCTTTTGCACATTCCAAGCGGGGAAAGTTATGTGGATAAAAATTATTTAAGAAAGAAATAAAATACGTGCTGAAAGAACACTTTCCAATAGTCAAGGGGCATCGTAACATTGAGAATTGCCAAAGTGTGTAATGATGTCTTTTCACGATTCATAAGCATAAAGTAATGATAGATAATGTATGTTATACTTTCCACGCGTATCATTGTGAGATGGGTTTGGATGCACTGAGAGATATCGGGAGTATTTATTTTGTTGAGATATCGATAATAGAAAAAATTTCAAAAAATTCTTAAAAAAATGCTTTGTGTTTGTTGTTAGAGATTATTTTACATGATCAAAGGTTCAATCATCATTGTAATACATGATTATATAATAACATATTGTTTTATAATTATAAATTTCCTTTTATTTTTCTTGATGCTATACGATTTGTCAATCAAAAAAATGTTCAATAACGTGCGAATAAAAGAGTGGTATGTAATTTAAACAACAATTTTAAAACAAATAAAACATACGGTTAATGAATTATTAAATATAAAAGAAAAACATGAACAGAAGGCTTCTTCAGGGAATTATGTATTATACATTCTATGGTATGAGAGATGAAGAAAAAAGCTACCTAAGTAAGTATATAAAAGAGAAATATATTATTTTTTATATTAAAAAAACATAAAACTGAATGGAAAAGAAATGATAAAGCTGCGTAATAATTTCTATTTCTATTTTTTTTTGAAAAGAATACGCTTATTTCTCTATTGGTTTGTAATAAAGGTATTTGAAACAGTGAAATATGATAATATCAAGAATTCTGATTCAAATTATGTAATACGATTTATGATTGCTATATGATATTTTAGAATGTTATTGAGTAAGCCGGTTGAAGAGTTTTCTCAGTATTTAAAGGTAGGCGAATATTAATAAAGATTTCTAAATGAATATGAACTTTACGAGAAAAGATCAAAAAATGTCGCTTTTGATTGAGAGAGGTACGTTCTTTACGTAATATAGAACGGCATTGTGTTGCATATTCATGAGCTTATTTAAAAGAGGCATCTCGAAACGCTCCAAAGTCCATTTCGTGCCGGTACTAGTGAATAGTATAACGTTAAAGCCCCCATGGAAATAATGTAAAATCTATTGAGAGCCCTGTCTTTACGCTTATGAAGGAGTAAGCCGGTCGCAATGTTACGATAGTTCTTGGCATTTGAGAGCATTCAGATGGGATATTTTTTTTCGTAATCATTTTTACTTATACATCAATTCCGTTTGTGATGAACAAGCAAGAAAATTTGATTGCTTCAACATAAAAACAGATTTGAAATGAGAGAATTTTAAGATATTTAGAATGCTTGACACAGAATGAATAATGGATAATTATCCTTATAAATCAATTTATTATATAACAAAAATATTCAATTAATTATTTTTTATAGGAGGCATGTATTAAGTTTCTTGAATTGGACGGCGTTTTGCGATGGGATATTGATTTTTTTTAGCGATACGGGTAATTGCTTCTTCCAAGGGCTCGATCATAACGTCCATAGAAAAACCATTTGCGTGAATAATATTTGCGTGATCAACCATAATAGCAACATGATCTTTCCAAAAAATTAAATCGCCTCGTTGAAGTTTATCAGTATCTGTAAGAGGACTGCCTATAGTTTCTTGCTGCATATCTGTGTCACGTAAAACTATTTGATCGGTCATCATCATAGAGAGCTGAATGAGTCCCGAACAATCAATTCCAAAACCGCTGACACCACCCCAAAGATAAGGTGTACGGATAAAGGTTTCTGCAACTGTGACATAATCTTCATATACACGTCCAATGGGGCTGAGATGGCTCGTAATAATTGCTGTTCCATTTTCAAGAATAGAATACATTGTGTCACGGACTTCAATTTCATCAACAACACTGACTTTGCTTCCCATAGATAACGGAGACACTATTGGTCCACGTAAGTCGGCGTGTAAATATTTAAATGTACGTGGTACTGAAACTACATGCGTTTGTTTTACAGTTGATGTACAAAGGGCTGTTGTATCAATATAACCAACATAACCATCTTTGAGTGATTGCCCCCACGACATCGTTTCGCCTTCTTCAAAAATGAGAAGTTCTTCTCCCAATAAGCATTCTGTTTGTCTTTCACTTTTTTTGCTACTTTCTTTAAAAAGTCCAGCAATCGCTGTATTAACACGTCTTTTTTCACCTTGAACAAAGCGCTGAGCTATAACTTCTGTTTCAAGGCGTTGGTCCGCTAGATCATCTCTGAATGCGTAAAGCCTTGGGTCTTTAGAGATCATCTTTTTTCTTTTCATTTTGTTACTTCTTACCTTTTAACCAAACTTATGAAAATTGTATTAGTAAGGTTTTTATTATCAAATAAAACTAAGAACACCGTTTCAGACGATAGCAATTGTTCTTTAAGCTGCAAAATTGTTTATCTTTGTGGATATTGTGTGTCAAACTTCATTTTTAAAAATATTATAAAGGGCACGAATAGTTTGTGCTGATCCACCAATAGGATATCCTGGTTTTTCTTTTGGAACCCATCCATAAAGGTCAAAATGTGCAAAATGTTCAGCTTTTTCAACAAAAGAATTAAGAAATAAAGCAGCCGTTATAGAGCCAGCAAAGCTATTTCCAGTTACATTGTTAAGATCAGCAATTGGTGATGATAACATCTCTTGATAAGGTTTCCAAAGGGGCATTTGCCAAAGAGGATCAAAAACAGTGTGAGCAGATTCAGAAATTTTTTGTGCCCATATTGAATCATTACAATAAAATGCGGGAAGATCTGGTCCTAATGCTATACGCGCTGCCCCTGTTAAAGTAGCCATACAAAGCATGAATTGTGGACTTTCTTCATCACCATAGGCGAGCGCATCGGCAAGGACAAGTCGCCCTTCAGCATCTGTATTACCTACTTCAACACTTAAGCCTTTACGACTTTTGAGAATATCACTTGGTCGGTAAGCATTGGCAGAAATTGCATTTTCTACAGCTGGAATCAAAACACGTAGACGGAAAGGCAATTTGGCATCCATGATAAGCTTAGCTAATCCCAAAACGTTTGCTCCACCCCCCATGTCTTTTTTCATAAGCAACATGTTATTGGCTGATTTAATATCGAGTCCTCCCGTATCAAAAGTTACTCCTTTGCCTACCAACGTTATTTTAGGATGATGTTCTTGCCCCCAATGTAATTCAATCAGTCGTGGTGAAGTACTGCCTGCTCGTCCTACGGCATGAATCATTGGAAAGTTATGGGTTAAGAGAGCATCTCCACAAATACTTTGGACATGAGCACCATAAGTTTTTCCTAGTTTTCGTGCTTCTTTTTCGAGAGCATCAGGGGTCATATCATTGGCTGGAATATTGATGAGATCACGGACGAAAAAGACAGCTTCATAAATTCGTTGGAGTTCATTAAGATCAACGGCCTCATTGACATGGATGGATAATGATTTGAAAGAAGAATTTTGACGATAGCGATTAAATTGATAGCTACCGAATGCTAATCCAAGATAAGCATTTATTTCATCAGAGGTTGTACCTTCTAAATGCCATTGACCAGCAGGAAGTTTTTGAGCAAGCAGTCCTGTAATAAAGGGATCGTTACCATTGCCAACTCCAAATAAAACTTTTTTTAAATGCCCAGTTTCATGAGGAACAAAGAGTATTTGTCCTGCTTTACCAGTAAAGTCATTAACTTTTATCCATGCTGTTGTTGACGCATCAAGTGATAGGTTGGCAAGAGTTCTTTGGTTTACCAAGATGATAGGGCAACTGTTATCGATACGCGTTGAGGTAAAATGAACGTGATAGTGCTGCATAGTTATGAGTTCCTTATAGTCGTCTAAGTGCGACATACTCGACCAAATGATTTTTTCCTTTTCGTAGAATGAGATTGGATCGTGGTCGTGTTGGCAATATATTTTCTTGTAAATTTTTTAAATTGATTGTTTGCCAAAGATCCTCAGCGATTTTTGAGGCTTCTTTTTCACTGAGCAGAGCATAACGATGAAAATAGGATTCAGGATTTTGAAAAGCTGTTTTACGCAAACGTTTAAAGCGCTCCAAATACCAGTGACGAATGACTTCTGTTTCAGCATCGACATAGATTGAAAAATCAAAAAAATCTGATACGAAAGGAATAGCTTTCCCATCTTTAGGAAGATCACTGACCTGTAATACATTAATACCTTCAATAATTAAAATATCAGGACGATCAATGGTAATTGTCTGATTTTCTAGAACATCATAGGTCATATGTGAGTAAAGCGGTGCACGAACATTTCCGATACCTGCTTTTATAGCCGAAAGAAAGCACAGCAATTTTTTAATGTCATAGGAATCAGGAAATCCTTTACGATTCATACGATTTTTTTGCTGTAAGATTGTGTTAGGGTAGAGAAAACCATCCGTTGTGATCAGATCAACTTTAAGGCTGGATGTCCATCTTTTCAATAGTTCTTGAAGAATGCGAGCTGTGGTTGATTTTCCTACTGCTACAGAACCAGCAATTCCAATAATAAAGGGCGTTTTTCTACTCTCTTCTTGATGGAGAAACTGCTGACGTTTGTGAAAAAGTTCCTGTACTGCTTCAACATGGCATGATAACAGACGCGATAAAGAAAGATAAATCCGTTGGACTTCTTTAAGATCGATAGGATCATCAATAGAGCGTAAACGCTTAATTTCATCAAAAGTCAAAGTAAGAGGTGTGTCTGCACGAAACTCTGACCATTCTTGTGCAGTAAAAACACGATAGGGCGAATATCGGTCAGAAACGGATTTAACCAGATTATCTTCCTGATTAATTTTTTGTATAGTCGTATCAATCATTTGTATTGGTCGAGAATTTTTTGCCGCAGCAATCGATTAAAAGTAGACAGATGAGCGGCTTGATTTTCAAATAAGTTTTGTTTTGCATGCTCTCTTCTTTAAGATAATAGATCATTTTTCATTAACTTATAGTCCAGTCATTCCAGTCCGCACGGATTTGTGCTAATGAGTGCCCTTGTGCTAAAAAAGCCCATAAAAGTAGACGCGCTTTTACGGCTGACAAATAACCAGACATGAGAGCACCGGAAGCAATCATATCGATTTCTGAGCCTTTATAGCCATAAGTTATACGAGTTGTTGATCCATTACAACAACGACTAGCAATAATGATTGGTATTTTTTGTGCATATTGTTGTACAAGGTCTGCTTCTTGAAAACTACAGTGTCCTGCACCAAAACCAGCAATAACAACTCCAGCATAATACCCACTTTCGAGGCATAGTTTCATTAATTGTGCACCAGATGATAAAGAGGAATAGAGGAGTGCAATTTGATGATCGTGGTTTTGGGGAAGATCAAACGTTGTCGGAAAAAGTTTTTGATCATTGAAATAAATAAGTTTTTCCTCTAAAATAGTTCCTAAAATACCTGCAAGACCTGATTGAAATGTTTCGACTTTGACGGTATGGCTTTTATAGAGCCAATAAGGTGAATGAATTGCATCATTTATAACAACGAGAACGCCCCTGTTACGACTTTGTGTGGCTGCTGCGACACGAGTGGCTGCTAAAATGTTAGCGGGGCCGTCCGCACCTGCTTCATGAGGCATGCGCATAGCGCCGGTTATGATGAGTGGTTCAGCTTCCTTCCAATAAAGAGAAAGAAAAAAAGCTGTTTCTTCTAGAGTATCAGTCCCTTGTGTTAAAACAATACCTTCTGCACCAGCTTTTATTTGTTGTTTTGCCCACTCGATTATTTCAAAAAGAATTTGAAACGATAAAGATCCACTTGGTATTTGCGTTAATGTTTGTGCATGAATATCAGCAACGTTATTTAAATCAGGAACACTTTTTATGAGGTTATCTGAAGTTAAAGTCGGTTGCATGTGACCAAAACGATCAGCAGTCATTGCAATTGTTCCACCTAAGGTTCCTATGGCTATTTTTTTCATAATTTTCCTCTAAAAGGCACAAACTGTTTATATAAAGCTATTTAGCAGTAATTTACATTGACAACAATGATATCATTTTTCCATTTTCAACAAATTGAGTTATGCTGAATCATTGTGTTTTGTTGTATATGTTCTTAAATAGGACAATAGTAATTGAGTTTTACATTGTATGAAAAGAAATCAATATTAAAAAGTAAAGTTAATATTAAGGAGTTTCCTTATGACAGAACATAAGCCAGACATAATGTATGGTACAACAATTATTACGGTACGAAAAGGTGGCAAAGTCGTGATGGCCGGTGATGGTCAGGTCTCTCTTGGACAGACAATTATGAAAGGCAATGCACGTAAAGTGCGTCGTCTTGGAAAGAACGGAGTGGTTATTGCTGGTTTTGCAGGTGCTACGGCAGATGCTTTCACATTACTGGAAAGATTGGAAACAAAGCTTGAGCAGTATCCTGATCAGCTTATGCGTGCATGTGTCGAACTTGCAAAAGATTGGCGAACAGATCGCTATTTGCGTCGTCTCGAAGCAATGATGCTCGTGGCTGATAAGAAAGTAACTTTGGCTCTAACAGGGCTTGGTGATGTTTTAGAACCAGAAGATGGGGTTATGGCAATTGGCTCTGGAGGAAATTTTGCTCTTTCAGCAGCACGTGCACTTATGGATTTAGATTTGGATGCAGAAACTATTGCTCGTAAAGCTATGGCTATTGCCGCTAAAATTTGTGTTTACACCAATGATCATTTTACGATTGAAACATTGGATACAGAATTATCTTCTTTAGAGAAAGCTATTTAAATGTGTGTTGTATTTTCCCCTCGTGAGACTGTTTCTGAACTTGATCGTTTTATTATTGGCCAAAATGATGCCAAACGCTCTGTAGCTATTGCACTGCGCAATCGGTGGCGTAGACAACAACTTGATGAGCCGATGCGTGAAGAAGTTATGCCAAAAAATATTTTAATGATAGGGCCAACAGGTGTTGGTAAAACTGGTATTGCACGTCGCTTAGCAAAACTTTCTGGAGCACCCTTCGTTAAAGTAGAAGCGACTAAATTTACTGAAGTTGGTTATGTGGGACGTGATGTTGAGCAAATTATTCGAGACCTTGTTGAAATTTCTATTTCTCTTGTGCGTGAAAAGAAACGGGATGAAATAAAAGAAAAGGCTCACGTGAATGCTGAAGAGCGCGTTTTAGACTCCCTTGTTGGTAAAACAGCCAGCCCCGCTACCCGTGATAGTTTTCGCAAAAAATTGCGTGAAGGTGAATTGGATGAGAAAGAGATTGAAATTGAAGTCGCCGATAATAATAGCAATAGTGCTTCAACCTTTGATATTCCTGGGATGCCTGGGGCACAAATGGGTATTATGAATTTATCAGATATTTTGGGCAAAATGGGCAGTCGTACAAAAGTCCGTAAGACAACAGTAAGGGATGCTTTTAAGCCGCTCATTGATGATGAATCTGAAAAACTCCTTGATCAGGAGCAAATTATTCAAGAAGCGCTTCGTGTTGCTGAAAATGACGGGATTGTTTTTATTGACGAGATTGATAAAATTGCAACTAGAGATGGTGGAGTTAGTGCTGCGGTTTCGCGTGAGGGCGTTCAACGTGATCTTTTGCCTTTGGTTGAAGGAACAACGGTTAGTACAAAATATGGGCAAATCAAAACAGATCATATTCTTTTTATTGCCTCAGGTGCATTTCATGTTTCTAAGCCATCTGATTTATTACCGGAACTTCAAGGACGTTTGCCCATCCGTGTAGAGCTCAACCCTTTAACAAGAGAAGATTTACGGCGCATTCTAACAGAACCAGAAGCTAGTTTGATTAAGCAATATATTGCTCTTATGGCAACAGAAGAGGTTCATTTGGAAATTACTGATGATGCAATTGATGCTTTAGCAGATATTGCTGTAGATTTAAATGCAAGGATTGAAAATATAGGGGCACGTCGTTTGCAAACAGTGATGGAGCGCGTTTTGGATGAAATTTCTTTCACGGCACCTGATAAAGCTGGAACATCGTTTACAATTGATGCCGATTATGTGAGAAAATCTATTGGCGAGCTTGCTGCTGATATCGATCTTTCACGTTTTATTCTTTGAAAGTTATCGCTTGTTTTCTTTATCTACGCGCTTCAATAATTTTGAAACCATGGGCTTGTTCATGTATCAACACTGTGCGGAAAATGTTTTTTAATAATGTTTCATAAGGCAGGTGGCGGTTTGCAACAAAAAGCAGACGTCCGCCTGGTTTTAAGCACTTTGCAGCATTTATAATAAAATTTTTTCCTAATGAAACATCTGTCGTTTGTTGTGTGTGAAACGGTGGATTTGAAATGATTGTGTCATACAGATTTGTGATAGGTTCATGCACAAGGTCATGCCAATAAAAATGAATTGAAAAAGGAGCTGTTATGGATTTCAGGTGCTGTTTTGCTGCTGTCAAAGCGTTGTAGTCTGCTTCATAAAGGTCGAGAGTGGTGAGTTTTTCACTTCTTTCAAGTGCAACGTGAGAAAGATAGCCCCATCCAGCACCAAAATCAGCCGTTTTTCCAGAAATAACTTTGAGCATATAAGAAGCAAGCGCAGCAGATCCTGGATCAATACGTCCGTGTGAGAACATACCAGAAGTGGTTTGAAATTTACCAAAATTGAGCGGTGGTGAGCGTAATTGCGCAATGTTATGTCTCTCAATTTGTTGAGGAACTTGCAACCAAAATACAAGACCATGATTTTTAGATAATTTATTGGTGATGGGCACAATTGTTTTGACCCATTTCATCATTGAAGCAGCACCAGCAGTTTTATTCCCACTGATTACAATCCATCCATTGGGTTTAACGCATTCTAATAAATCAAGAAAACAATTTTGGTTAAAACCACGATATTTGCTCAAATGTAAAAATGCACCATCATAGCTGAAGGTTTTGTCTATTTGAGGAGAGCAGTGAAATTGAGTATCGACAAATTTTAAAAAATCTGGTCGCCAAGGCGTAATAACTTTTAAATTTTGTGCCCATTCTGGAGCGGGAATTTCTGTTAAACCGAAACTTAGCCAACATTGGTTTGGATCAGGATACGGGAGTTCATGATTTTCAAAAGGCAAAAATAATAACACATATGACTCTTTCAAAGAAAAATGCCACTCCAATGTTGGGATGGCATTTCATGATACGCTAAGAGGAAAAACTTACTCTTCTTTTTTCTTACGGCGGCGCTTATTTTCAGGTTGTTTTTTTTCATCAACGCACTTTTCTTCATTCATCGTTTTATCACCGGTGATTTCCTTTCCGGTTGTTTGATCAACGACCTTCATGGATAACCGAACTTTTCCACGCTCATCAAAGCCCATTAATTTAACCCAAACTTTGTCACCTTCTTTTACAATATCGGTTGTTTTGGTGACGCGTTCTGATGCAAGCTGAGAGATATGAACGAGTCCATCACGAGAACCAAAGAAGTTTATAAATGCACCAAATTCTGCGGTTTTTACAACTGTTCCTTGGTAGATAGCACCAACTTCAGGCTCATCAACAATAGAATGGATCCAGCGCTTTGCTGCTTCAATGGTTTTAGCATCAGCAGAAGCAATTTTAATGGTACCATCATCTTCAATATTAATTTTTGCTCCAGTTTGTTCCACGATTTCCCGAATAACTTTACCACCAGAGCCGATAACATCACGGATTTTATCGACAGAAATATTCATAACTTCGATTCGTGGAGAAAATTCACTCAGCTCAGCACGTGCACTGGTTAAAGCTTTCGCCATCTCATTAAGGATATGGATTCGGCCACCTTTGGCTTGTTCAAGCGCGATTTCCATAATCTCTTCGGTAATACCATCAATTTTGATATCCATTTGCAAGGCAGTAATACCATTTTCTGTTCCTGCGACTTTAAAATCCATATCTCCAAGATGATCTTCATCCCCTAAAATATCAGAAAGAACAGCAAAGCGTTCTCCTTCTTTAATCAAGCCCATAGCAATACCAGCAACAGGGCGTGCTAAAGGAACACCAGCATCCATAAGAGCAAGTGAGGTTCCACAAACCGTTGCCATAGAAGAAGAGCCATTGGATTCAGTGATTTCTGAGACAGCACGAATGGTATAGGGAAAAGATTCTTTCGTTGGCAACATGGGGTGAATGGCCCGCCATGCTAATTTGCCATGTCCAATTTCACGACGACCAGGAGAACCAAGGCGTCCCGTTTCACCCACTGAAAATGGTGGGAAATTGTAATGGAGAAGGAATGTTTCCTTATACATCCCTGTCAAGGAATCAACATATTGTTCATCTTCACCAGTTCCTAGTGTTGCAACGACAATAGCTTGTGTTTCTCCGCGGGTAAAGAGTGCTGATCCATGTGTGCGGGGTAAAATACTTACTTCTGATTGGATAGGGCGTACGGTAGAAAGATTGCGTCCATCAATCCGCTTTTGGGTATCAAGAATGTTCCCGCGAACAATGTTTGCTTGCAACTGTTTAAATACGGTTGCAATTTGATCAGCACTAAACTTACAGTCTTCTTCTGTTTCTGGCATAAATTTATTGAGGATTTCTGTCTTTAGTGCATCAATTGCAGCATAACGTTCTTGCTTATCAGTAATTGTGTAAGCTTTTCGTATATCCTTTTCTGCCATTTTTTGCATTGCTTTTTCAAGTTCAGAAAGATCTTCAGGAACAAAATCACGGGGATCTTTTGCAGCAACTTCAGCAAGCTTTATAATGGCATCAAGGACGGGTTGAAGGCCTTTGTGACCAAACATTACGGCCCCCAACATGATATCTTCCGGTAATTCTTGTGCTTCTGATTCAACCATCAAAACAGCACTTTCTGTTCCAGCAACAACAAGATCAAGTTTTGATTCAGGCATTTCATCGATATGAGGATTGAGAACATATTGTCCATTACAATAGCCAACGCGAGCACCAGCTATAGGCCCCATGAAAGGAACACCTGACAGGGTTAATGCGGCAGAAGATGCAATCATCGCAAGGATATCGGGATTATTTTCGAGATCATGCTGTATAACGGAAACAATGACTTGTGTATCATTTTTATATCCCTCAACGAAAAGGGGACGAATTGGGCGATCAATCAAACGTGAAACCAAAGTTTCATTTTCACTTGGTCGACTTTCACGTTTTAAATAGCCCCCAGGTATTCTACCAACAGCATAGGATTTTTCTTGATAATTAACAGTGAGTGGAAAAAAATCTTGGTCTGGTTTTGGACTTCTGGCTGATACAACGGTTGCTAAGACAATAGTTTCTCCATAGGTAGCAATCACTGCACCATCAGCTTGACGTGCTATTTTCCCTGTCTCAAGGGTGAGTGGACGCCCGGCCCATTCAATTTCTATCTTGTGCGTTTTGAACATTTTTTATCCTTAATGACCAGTGTTTAAGTCTTTGATTGCTCACATTCTGGTTTTGCGTAGCATACTTCCAAGATCTGGGGTGGACAACATACTTTTTATCTTTGTTGCAATAAGAGAGAAGTAAACTGCTTAAATGCGAAACGATGAGCAGTCCTATCCCATAATAACTTATCAGTTTTTAAAATTTTTAATTAAAAGCAACACGTTGAAAAAATGGGTGGTTTTTTTAACACCACCACCATTTTTCTTTTAGCGACGCAAACCTAACTTCTTGATAAGTGTCTGATAACGATTTTGGTCAACTCCTTTAAGATAATCAAGAAGGCGCCGGCGTTGAGACACCATCTTCAAAAGACCACGACGAGAATGGTTATCCTTTTTGTGAGATTTAAAGTGGTTTGTTAAATTAGAAATACGTTCAGAAAGTACAGCAATCTGTACTTCTGGTGATCCTGTATCACCAACTTTGTTTGCGTATTCTGCGACAAGAGCTTGTTTACGTTCAGCTGTAATCGACATCGTATTATCCTTTCCAAAAACGAAGAAACATAAAGTCACCCATAGCCGAGATGTCGTTCAGCAAGGGTCTGTGAGGAAACAAGAAAAGTCTAAGACTCTTACCTGTTTCCGTCCTTATATAGGAAAGAAGGTTAAAATACTAGTCCTTGACAGCATTTTGAATTCTTTCTTTAAATAAAAGCTTTTGTTTTGAAATATTGATTTAAATAGAGTTTTATGAGAAGTTTTTTAAAGAATTATGCATCCTTTTGATACAAACAAAGATTATGAGCGCGTGCGTGGTAATAAAAGTGATAAATACCGATTTGGAGGAAAAAGATGCAGAGCATTTCAACATTAAAACTTTTTCGTAATTCGGTATTTCGAAATTTATGGTCATCTACTCTTATTTCTAATTTAGGGGGACTAATACAGGCTGTTGGAGCAGGGTGGTTAATGGCGTTGATTAGTTCTTCGCATTCCATGGTTGGGCTTGTTCAAAGTGCTACAACATTACCTCTAGTTATGTTTTCTTTGATGGCAGGGGCATTAGCTGATAATTTTAATCGGCGTCAAATTATGTTGTGTGCGCAGATTATGATGATGCTCATATCCATGAGTTTATCTGTTTTAGCCTATATGGGATTTCTAACACCTTGGCTTTTGTTATGTTTTACGTTTTTGATTGGATGTGGCACAGCTTTTTATAATCCTTCTTGGCAAGCAACGATAGGAGATATTGTGAGCAGGGAAAATATTCCTGCTGCTGTTAGTTTGAATAGTGTCGGCTTTAATTTGATGCGGAGTGTTGGTCCTGCTATTGGTGGTGCTATTATTGCAACTTTGGGGGCATCGGCTGCTTTTTTCTTTAATGCTATAAGCTATATTCCTCTTATTGGTGCGTTATTTTTCTGGAAGTCGAATTATAAAAACAATCCATTGCCACGAGAAAGGCTGTTAGGAGCTGTCTCAGATGGTTTGCGTTATGTTGCGATGTCTCCTAATCTACTGAGTATTATGGTTCGAGCGTTCCTTTTTGGTATAGGAGCAATTTCGATTTTAGCACTTTTGCCAATTGTTGCGCATAAAGTTCTTGGAGGAAGTGCCCTTCTTTATGGTACACTGCTCGGTTGTTTTGGGTTAGGAGCCATGACAGCAGGTATTATTAATGCAGTTGTACGGCATCATTTTCGTTCAGAAACAATTATTGCAAGTGCATTTATTGGTTTCGCTTTTTCTTGCTTTTTATTGGGAAGCAGCCGTTCACTGATTATAAGCCATATTGCTTTATTTCCTGCAGGTTTATGTTGGGTTTTGGCGTTATCATTGTTTAATACATCTGTACAACTCTCTACACCACGCTGGGTTGTTGCACGTTCTTTAGCACTTTATCAAACGGCGTCTTATGGGGGGATGGCTATTGGAAGTGCAATCTGGGGAGGTTTAGCTGATGGTTATTCTCCAACAATTGCTTTAAGTGTTTGTTCTCTATTCTTGATTTTTGGTGCTCTTGCGGGAGTAAAATTTAGAATTCAAGAAATTCCTCAAATAGATTTAAATCCTCTTGATCATTTTAGAGAGCCGGAATTATTACTCGACCTCAAAGCAAGGAGTGGCCCGATCATGATAATGATTGATTATCAAATTCATGAAAATGATCTCGAAGAGTTTCTTAAAGTGATGACGCGTCGACGCCATATTCGGTTACGTGATGGTGCACGTCAGTGGGTCCTTTTACGAGATCTTGAAAGACCTGAATATTGGACAGAGGCTTATCATATGCCAACATGGGTAGATTATTTACGCCATAATCATCGTCGTACAAAAGCGGATGCAGAAGTCAATAAGCGTTTGCGTCATTTAAATTGTGCTCCTAACGGCATAAGAGTGCACCGTATGATTGAACGCCAAACAATACCCCAAGCCAATGAGATGCTTTTAAAAGTCTCCTCTGATCATCTCCCTTAGGGTTAAAACAGTTTTTGTAAAATATTAAATATGTTAATATTATTTCGTTCAATTTGTTAGCATAATCATAACAAAAAACTACGGATTAAATAGTTAATAAATTGATTTATAATGATTATTTTTCATGTTGAATGATAGTCCTGAAAATCTTAAGTGTTTCTCGTTTCAAATCTATTTAGAGTAAATCAGTTCAAATCTTCGCTTGCACATTACAAACGAGGGCTAAAGTGTGAGTAAAAAACGATTGAAAAAGAAATAAAAAGCCTCTTATGAATCCTTTCAAATGCAAGGATTGTTGCGACATTAAGAGGAAAAAGTGTGTAGTGGTGTTAGCTTATAGCACGGACTTAAATTTTGATATGAATACGGTAAATATAGACAATGAAAAGCACCATATTTTTCTTAATTGATAGAGAAAAATATCTTTCCGCAAAGGTGGTTGTGGAAAAGAATCGATTAAATTGTGAAAATCCGCTTCGGTTTAAATAAACTTTTGTCGAGTGTGCCAATGGCAAGAAGTTGTTCCTTATAGAGGACAAAAATCTCATCTTTATCAAGAGGTATTTTGTGATGACTCAAGAGGATAGAATGGCCTTTTATAACTCTCTGCGCTTGAGTATCATTAAGGATATAGTGAGGGAGGCAATCCAATGCGGCGCTTGTTTCAATTAAGAGCTCATCAAGTGTTGTGAAATTTTTTTCAAAAGAACGATTATTCTCATCTGTAGTGTTTTTATTTAGCGGAATGGCCGCTTTTAGTTCGTCCCATGTAATGAGATCTTCTTCATCAAAAGGTGCGACGGAAATACGTCTTAAATCAGCAATATGCCCATAGCAACCTAGATCACGTCCTATATCGCGTGCTAAAGAGCGCACATAAGTTCCTTTTCCGCAGGTTATTTCAAAGACAGAGTGCTCTTTGGTAGGCATTTCTAATAACTTGAAAGTTTCTATTTCGACTTCACGGGGCGGAATTTCAACAACTTCCCCTTCACGAGCTAAATCATAGGCACGATTTCCGGCAATTTTGATTGCTGAAAATTGTGGAGGTGTTTGCAAAATAACACCTGTATATTGAGGAAGAAGAGCAAGTATTTCTTCTTGTGTTGGACGTTTGAGAGAAGTTTTCGTTATTTCTCCCTCTAGATCATCTGTTGAACGCTCTTGTCCCCAAGCGATATGAAAACGGTAAGTTTTTTTGCCTTGCATCACGTAAGGGACGGTTTTGGTTGCTTCGCCCAATGCAATGGGAAGGAGACCAGAAGCAAGAGGATCAAGCGTACCCGCATGTCCTGCTTTTTGTGCATGAAAGAGCCATTTGATTTGTGAGACAGCTTCTGTTGATTTCATTCCTTTTGGTTTATCAAATATGACCCAGCCAGAAACAGGACGCCCTTTTTTTTTGTGTTGCCGCGCCATATCTTTAATCCTCATCTTTATCACTATGGTGAAGATCGCGTGCAACCTCAGGCGAGCGAAGGAGGGCATCAATTTTTGAAAAATTATCAAAACTATTATCAAGTCGGAAACGCAGTTCTGGCATATATTTCATTTGTCGCAACGCATGACTGATTTCTCCACGGAGAAAACGACTATGTTTATTGAGGGTATCAACAACATCGGTATGAGAAGCATTTTTAAGAGTGCTGAGAGGTGATACAAAGCAAGTAGCAATTTTTAAATCTGGTGACATGCGTACTTCAGAGATAGAAATAACAATATCTTTCAAAATATCATCAAGCAAAATATCACGCTGTAATATATGCGCTATTGCATGACGCACTTGCTCTGCTACTCTAAGTTGCCGTTGTGATGGCCCTGCATTTTTCATCAAAGTTTTATCCTTGCTACAAGATCTCTTTTTTGACCATTCAGATAAGGAAAAAAAGATATTGTGTATAAAATCTAATAACTTTTCTCATTTTACAACAAAGTAAAGTTGTTGGATTATTTTATAATGTGCGATTAATATGTTCGATACGGAAGGTCTCAATGATGTCTCCTGCGCGCATATCTTCATAATTTTCAAAGGCTATTCCACATTCTTGGCCACTTTGCACTTCATTGACTTCATCCTTAAAGCGTTTGAGTGTTTTCAGCTTTCCTTCGTGAATAACAATATTATCGCGGATAAGGCGAACACCGGCTCCTCGTTCTATTTTACCTTCTGTAACACGACATCCTGCAACTTTTCCAGTTTTTGTAATGTTAAAGACTTCTAGAATTTCAGCATTACCAAGGAAAGTTTCACGCTGTTCTGGTGAGAGTAATCCAGACATGGCAGCCTTGATATCGTCAACAAGATCATAAATGATGTTGTAATAACGAATTTCAATTCCTTGTGTTTTAGCAAAATCACGTGCCTGCTTATTGGCTCGAACATTAAAACCAATTACAGCAGAGTTGGAAGCTTCCGCAAGAGAAATATCACTTTCGGTAATTCCTCCAGCACCAGCATGTACAATACGCGCACGAACCTCATCATTTCCGAGTTTTTCCAATGCTGAAGCGATTGCTTCAATTGATCCTTGCACATCCCCTTTTATAATAAGGGAAAATTCCTTAACACCAGTCGTTTGCAATTTTGTCATCATCTGTTCAAGAGAACCACGCGAACCAGTTTGCCGCGCAACAGCTTTATCGCGCGCTAATCGTTGACGGTATTCAGAAATTTCACGTGCTTTTGCTTCATGTGTGACAACAGCAAAACGGTCTCCGGCTTGTGGTGTTCCTTGCATGCCTAAAATTTCAATCGGTGTAGAGGGAACGGCTTCTTTGACATGGCGGCCATGGTCGTCAATCAAAGCACGCACACGACCCCATTCATTTCCGGCAACTATAATATCAGAAGGGTGTAATGTACCTTTTTGAACAAGAACTGTTGCTACAGACCCACGTCCACGATCTAATTTGGCTTCAATGATAACGCCTTCTGCAGTTCGTTGAGAATCTGCTTTCAGATCAAGCATTTCAGCCTGAAGAAGGATAGCTTCGAGAAGTTTATCAAGGTTTTGACCAGTTTTAGCAGAAACTTCAACGTCCAAAGTTTCTCCACCCATAGTTTCAACAAACACTTCATGTTGTAGAAGTTCTGTACGCACTTTTTGTGCATTTGCAGCTGGTTTATCAATTTTGTTGATAGCAACAATGATAGGTACACCAGCGGCTTTCGCATGATTGATTGATTCAATCGTTTGAGGCATAACACTATCATCAGCGGCTACAACGAGAACAGCAATATCGGTAACACGAGCTCCACGTGCACGCATAGCCGTAAAAGCAGCATGTCCTGGTGTATCAATAAAGGTAATTTTTTGACCGTTTTGTTCTACTTGATAGGCACCAATATGCTGCGTAATACCTCCTGCTTCGCCGGAAACAACATTTGCTTTACGAATAGCATCCAAAAGAGAAGTTTTTCCGTGGTCAACATGGCCCATAATGGTTACAACAGGGGGGCGCTGCTGCATGTTTTGAGGATTATCTGTTATATTAAAGATACCTTCTTCTACATCAGATTCTAAAACACGTTTAACAGTATGTCCAAATTCAACAGCGATGAGTTCGGCAACATCTGCATCAATGACATCGCCAGGTTTCATCATTTGTCCTTGTTTCATCAAGAATTTAATCACATCAACAGAACGCTCAGTCATACGTTGTGCGAGCTCTTGAATGGTAATCGTTTCAGGAAGAACAACTTCGCGAGAAATTTTTTCTCTTGGTTCTTGATTTTGTGCACGCTTAAACTTTTCTTGTCTACGCCGCATTGCAGCCATTGAGCGCCCACGTGCGCTTCCTTCTTCATCCAGTGCACTATTCAGAGTTAGCTTTCCGCGTCGCCGCTCATCAGCTCCTTTGACAACTTTTGGTACACGTATTTCTGATTTAGCAGGATTAGCACGTCGACTATGCCGTTCTTCCTCTTTATTTTCATCTATTTTGCGTTTTTCAACCACGGTTGTGTTTTTAGGCGCAATAGGAATAGCTGTCTGTTCAATGAGAGGGGGAACAGGTGGAGTCTGTGCTGGTGATATTTCTTCTTCTTGTTGGAGATGTATTTCTTTTTCTTTAATTTCTTGCTGTAAAATTTCTTCACGCTCTTTAGCGCGTCTTGCTTCTTCTTCGGCTTGTTCTCGCGTTATTCTTTCTTGGATATGTGCTTCTTCTAACGCGCGAAGTCTCGCTTCCATTTCAGTCGATGAAAGATTGCTTTTGGCCACAGATTCTTGAGGTTTTTTCCTCTCAAAACGCGGTTTAGAGCGCTGGGCGGCCACGTGCGGCTTTGTAATGGGCTGTGCGGTTTCAGCTTTTTCATCAGGTCGCGTAATTTTACGCCGTTTGGTTTCGACAACGACAGCCTTCGTACGGCCATGACTAAAATTTTGTTTGACCGTGCTTGTTTCCAAGACAGACCTCTTGAGAGTTAGTGTCTTCTTGACGGTTGTTTTGTCGTTGTTATTTTCACTCATTGTACTTCCTTCACGGCTTGTGCCGTCATCTCACTAGGCTTACTATGCTTGTCGTCACGATAGCTGATCAATTTATATGTCGTTTTGAGAAATCCTTCGGCAGCTTTTGTATCCAATAAGGCCGCGTGCATTACAGGATTAGAGCCAAAAGCCACTCGCATTTCATCACTTGTAAATAAAGATATGGTTTTTATAGTCCGATTTGTTTGTTGTTGTATTGAATGAATGGCCTGTGCAATTTTTCGTTTCCCATCTTCTGTTGTTTCTTTAGCATGAAGTACAAGAATAACTTTACCAGAGCGGATAGCAGCATCAACCTTTGTTGCTCCCATAACAATTGCTCCCGCTTTTCGTGCCATGGAAAGGCTTGAAAGAGCGGCTTTTAGTAAAAGCGTATCAACAACATGCACAAGATTTGGCGCAACCTCAACATCTGTTTTAAAATTTCTATGAAAAGCTTTCTGTTTGATTGCTTTCTCAATAACAGCGTGATGGGCAGAAACCCAAACGCCTCGCCCTGGTAACTTCGCTTTAAGATCGGGAACAATTTGGTTATTGGGACCAATAACAAAACGGATCAGCGTTTGTGCTGAAGCATTTTTTCTGGTCACAATGCAAGTCCGTTCATTCATTTAAAGTGTATCCACATCCAAATCATCTGTTTTTTCATTTTCTGCAGAATTTCCATCTTCTACAGGATTTTCTGTAACAAGATCAGCTTGGTCTATCCAGCCTGCTTGTACACGTGCGGCTAAAACCATAGCTTCTGCATCCGCGCGTGTAATGTCAAAAGGGGTTAAAATACCAGAAAAATTCTGTGTTTGACCTTCTTTACGTTCTCTCCAACCCGCTAAATCATCAACGGCATAGCCAGCAAAGTCTTCTATTGTTTTTACACCATCCTCACCTACAGCAACTAACATAGCACTTGTCATTCCAGGAAGTGTTCGCAATTCGTCAGAAACTCCAAGCTTTTTGCGTTTTTCATCAAGTTCTTTTTCTTGATGATCAAGATATTCGCGGGCACGACTTTGGATTTCAGCGGCGGTATCATGGTCAAAACCATCAATAGAAGCGATTTCTTCAAGATCAATATAGGCGATTTCTTCAATAGAAGAAAAACCCTCTGATGCCATAACCTGTCCGATCATTTCGTCAACCTCTAAGGCTTCCATAAACAATTTACTCCGTTCAGTAAATTCTTTTTGACGATTTTCAGATTCTTCCTTTTCCGTTAAAATATCAATGTTCCATCCTGTTAGTTGCGAAGCCAAGCGAACATTTTGTCCACGTCGTCCAATAGCAAGACTAAGTTGATCATCTGGCACAATAACTTCAATCCGTTCAGCATCTTCATCAAGGATGATTTTAGACACTTCAGCAGGTTGCAGTGCATTAACGACAAATGTTGCCGCATCAGGCGACCAAGGAATAATATCAATTTTTTCGCCTTGTAATTCAGCAACGACAGCTTGTACACGACTTCCTCGCATTCCAACGCATGCTCCAACAGGATCAATGGAACCATCGCGTGAAACAACGGCGATTTTAGCTCGTGAACCTGGATCACGAGCAACAGATTTGATTTCTATAATACCATCATAAATTTCTGGCACTTCCATAGTAAAAAGTTTTACCATAAATTGGGGATGTGTGCGTGAAAGGAAAATTTGCGGTCCACGCGTTTCACGGTGTACATCATTGACAAAAGCACGAATACGATCTCCATAGCGGAATGATTCACGAGGAATTAATTCGTCACGGCGCACAATAGCTTCACCACGCCCTAGATCAACGATAACGTTACCATATTCCACACGCTTAACTGTACCAGAAATAATTTCACCAACTTTATTTTTGAATTCTTCATATTGCTGATCACGTTCTGCGTCGCGTACTTTTTGTACAATAACCTGTTTAGCAGATTGTGCTGCGATACGTCCAAAATCCATAGGAGGTAAAAGATCAGCAAAAAAATCACCAATTTTTGCTTCTTCTTGATGTTTGAGAGCATCAGACAAAGTAATTTCCGTTGTATAGTCTTCAACGACATCAACGATTTTAAGCAGGCGCTGTAATTTAATTTCACCTGTTTTAGAATTGATTTCAGCACGGATATTGGTTTCTTGACCATAACGAGAACGTGCTGCTTTTTGAATAGCATCAGCCATCGCAGAAATGACAATTTCACGGTCGATTGACTTTTCACGTGCAACAGCATCTGCAATTTGCAGAATCTCAAGCCTGTTAGCGCTTGTAGCCATCAATTTTCTCCTTCTTTGTGCCACACGATGGGTATTCCCCTGTGATATTATTTTTTGAAATTGAGCGTCTGTATAGAGTCGTTAGCGTTCTCTTCGGCAATGAATTGTTGACTTAAAGCTTTATTTTTTTTCAATGCATCGTGAATAAGCTCATCGGTAAGCACTAAATGTGCATTTATGATATCACAATAGGAAATAGGGGTATACATGGCTTCTCCATAAGCAGCTTTATCAGTATTCAAAATAAATCCATCTTGCGTGATATTTGTAAGTGTCCCGCGAAATTTTCGGCGCCCATCAATTGTTGTTTTGGTTTCAATTTTTGCAAGATGCCCTTGCCAATGAAAAAAATCAGATTTTCTTACCAATGGACGATCAATTCCAGGTGATGAGATTTCTAAATGATATTTGCGTTCAATAACATTTTGTACATCAAGGAGGGGGGAAACAGTTCGACTAACAGTTTCACAATCTTCTACGGTCATAGAACCATCGGCACGTTCAACCATAATTTGAAGTGTTAAACCATTTTGACCAAGAAGTTTCACACGAACCAAACGAAAACCTAAAGGTTTAAGTAGTGGTATGACAAGAGCAGCAACCTGTGCTTCGATACCATCTTCTTCAAACAGGCGTGGTTCGTCAAGATTGCTTATTTTTTCAGCTTCGTTCATACATTTTATCCAAGTTGTTTTCATCAGTTTTATGATATTAAAAAAGAGCGGGTCCAACGGCCCACCCTTCATCATAAGACCAAGAATTTAACTATTGATACTCCTAAATTCAAAATTTTTCAAGTTGTTTATGAGAAAAGCGCTTGATCATTTATTTCTTGATAAAGGTAAGATAGGCAGGCGTTCGTCCTTCACGTAAAGCTTTTGCTTCATAGCGGGTTCCTTTCCATAGTGGATAAGGGAGTTTCCAGTCTTGAGGGCTTTCTGCTTTCCATTCAAAGTGATCATGTTGTGCACAATGGTACAAAGTCCAGTTTACATAACTGTCTATATCACTAGCAAAGCGAAAAATTTTTCCTATTTTAAGAACACGAGCAAAACGGTTAAGATTTTTTATGTTGATGAAACGTCGTTTCCAGTGTTTCTTTTTTGGCCAAGGATCAGGATAGAAGAGGTCTATTCCATCAAGAGAGTTATCAGGGAGCCAATCAAGGAGGCGTGTAGCATCATCATTGTAGAGGCGAAGATGATTTTGATGGTTTTGATGCTGTTCAAGAGACAACAATATTTTTGCCATGCCATTGATAAAGGGCTCGACGCCGATAAAACCGGTTTTTGGAAAATATTCCATTTCATGAAGTAAATGTTCACCTCCACCAAAGCCGATTTCAAGTCGAATTTCCCTTACTTGACTTGGAAATAAGGATGTAAGGTTTGAGGGAGGAGGGACATTTAAATCAATATTAAAATTGGGAAGAAGCATTTCTATACGTGTAAGCTGACTGTTTCGAAGCTGTTTTCCTTGTCTGCGTCCAAAAAATGCTTCACTCTTGCGTGTATTATGTTTAATCATGGGATTTGGATCATTGTTTGAAGCGTTTTCACGAGATCAGTTTTTTCCCATGAAAACGAACCATCGTGTTTTGGTTTACGTCCAAAGTGACCATAGGCAGCTGTTTTTGCATAAATAGGTTTATTGAGGTCAAGATGTTTTCGAATGCCGGTAGGTGAAAGGTCCATTATTTTGCGAATGGCTTCTTCAATAACTTTTTCATCGACTTTTCCTGTTCCATGAAGATTAAGATAAATAGATAAAGGTTGTGCAATACCAATTGCATAAGAGAGTTGAATGGTGCATCGCTCTGCTAAATGAGCAGCAACAATATTTTTAGCCAGATAGCGTGCCGCATAAGCTGCAGAACGATCAACTTTTGTTGTATCTTTTCCTGAGAAAGCACCGCCTCCATGGGGTGCTGCGCCTCCATAAGTATCCACAATAATTTTGCGTCCTGTTAATCCGGCATCGCTTTGAGGACCACCGATGACAAATTTTCCTGTTGGGTTAATATACCAACTGCATTGAGCCGCAATGGGAATATCATGTAAAGCTTGGCGAATGTAAGGTTCCACCACTGTACGCACCTTACTGGAATCCCAGCTTTCATCGAGGTGTTGCGTTGAAAGAACAATGGATGTGACCTCTATCGGTTTTCCATTTTTATAGCGTATGGTTATTTGGCTTTTAGCATCGGGTCCTAATTTTCCAGCTTCTCCCTCTCCTTTATGACGGGCTGCGGCAAGAAGTTTGAGAATTTTATGCGCATAGTAAATTGGCGCAGGCATGAAATCAGGTGTTTCACGGCAAGCATATCCAAACATGATACCTTGATCACCTGCTCCTTCTTCACCATGCCGATCCGTAGCATTATCAACCCCTCTTGCTATGTCAGCTGATTGAGGGCGCAAAAGAACATCAATTTTAACAGTTTTCCAATGAAATCCTGCTTGTTCATAGCCAATAGTACGAATAGCACGGCGCGCTGCTGTACGAAAACGCGTAGGATTAATGAGTGGAAAGCCAGTTTCATCATAGATAAATTTTTTATTTTTATCTTTTTTTAATAGCGTATCGGGAACACGCACTTCACCAGCGATAACAACACGGTTGAAACTGACGAGAGTTTCACAGGCAACGCGTATTAACCATGGATCAATACCAGTCTTTTCAGCTTCTTTATAGATCATATCAACGATTTCATCAGAAATACGATCACAAATTTTATCAGGATGTCCTTCCGATACCGATTCGCTCGTAAAAAGATAATCTTGATGCGGCATAGGAACTCCTTCAAAAAAGAAAATCAACGATTTAATTAATTGCTTACTAAAGTTGTCACGATTGGCTAATTCTACAGCAAATCGTCAATGCAAATTTATATGAATAAAGGGGAAAGATATAATTTTAATTTATAGCTTATTTGTCAAATCTTCCTCAGAAAGTGCTTTTGCCAAGTCAATAATTTTTCGACGCACTTTAGCATCAGATATATTTGTAAAAGCGCGCATGAGCTGAATCCCTTCGCTGCTAGAACAAAAGTCTATAAAATTGTGATCACTTTCAGCAAAACCCTCTACTTGTTGGGAGGTAATACCTTTATCAAAAAAGTAAGAAACAGGAACATCCATAATTTCCGCTATCGCTTGAAGACGACTGGCACCAATACGGTTTGTTCCTTTTTCATATTTTTGGATTTGCTGAAAAGTAATTCCTAATTTTTCGCCTAGTTTCTCTTGAGTGAGTCCTAAAATATTACGACGTAAACGGATACGAGTTCCAACATAGATATCTATAGGGTCAGGTTTTTTTCTAGTTTCGGTCATAATGCAACTCTTTATTTCCAGCACTTTTCTTCTAAACCAACATCATATTTATACGAAGCTGATTTATCATATAATTAAAATAATATGTAATATTTTTTCCCAATATTACTGGTACACGCAACATAATACCGTACAAGGGGCACTTGAATCACTTAAGCTGCTTTGTAAAACCAAAACCAATACGACACAATAGCATAAGGATGAATAAGATAAAAGTAGAGAAAGTTCTGTATTCATTGCTTCCTATAGGGGTAATGGATGATGGAACTTGTGAATCAATAATGCCCACAGCATTTTGTTGAAGAGCTACAACGATTCGTCCATAAGAATCAATAACAGCGGATATTCCATTATTGGCTGCCCGTATGAGGGGGATTCCCAGTTCAACTGCACGAAGCTGTGCTTGTTGAAGATGTTGATAGGGGCCCGGTGTTACACCAAACCATGCATCATTTGTAATATTAATAATTGCTTGAGGCGGGGATCCTTTAAAAGTCATTTCATGGGGAAATATTGCTTCATAACAAATCAAGGGTAGATAAGAAAATCCGTTTGGCATTGTAACAATTTTGCGCACACTTGCAGCACTATATCCACCAATATTATCGGCAAGGGTACGCAATCCAATTTTTTTCAATAGATTCTGATACGGAAGATACTCACCAAAAGGAACCAAATGAAGCTTATCGGAAGTATTTAAAATATTACCTTGAGCATTAATGACTGCAATTGTATTAAAATATTGTGTTTGGGAATGGGGTAGATCATTGCTGGCGCGTATTGCTCCGACAATAGCCCATTGCTTAGGTTTTAAAAGAGAGGCAATGCGCATTGTGATAGATGAGTTATCATAGAGAAGGTAAGGAACGGAAGCTTCGGGCCATACGATAAAATCGGGTTCTGAGTTTTGATCGGTTGTTGGCATTGCACTTAGATTCAGATGTGCTTCCAACATAGCTTCTCGTGTATTATCACGCAATTTTATATTTTGTTGGATAGAAGGTTGAACAATGCGCACCCAATAAGAACTTTTTTGATTTTCAGCTGTGTTTTCTATAGTATGAAGACGATAAAACCCAAAACCACTATGAATGAATATAAGTGATAAGCAAAGAGAAAGTGCTGCTTTCTTTTTTTCATCCGTTAATAAAACAGTTGGCAAACTGTAGGCTAATACAGCAAGAATATTTATTCCGTAAAGTCCCACTATTGCATCAGATTGCATGAACATTGGGGTTGGCATGGCTGTATAGCCAAGAGCATTCCATGGAAATCCTGTGAATAAAAACGCACGCAACCACTCGGCTAATCCTAATGCAAAGGCTAAAACAAAAAAGCGTGCTATTCCTTTTGTCCATAATAAACCGACAATGAAACCAGAAAAAAACCAATAAAGAGAAAGGTAGAGTGGGGGGCCTAAAATGGCTAATGGAACTGCCCAACCAAAAGAATCTGGATCTGTTAATAAAGCATTGCATAGCCACCAAAATCCGCAAATAAAATAACTAAAACCAAAGGTTCCACAGCTTAAAGCGTAAGTAAAGAAATGTTTTTCATTGTTTTTAGTGTCCCGTATTGAGTCAAGTAAAACAATAAAGAGAGGGAAAGTTAAAAAGCAAAGAGGTGTCAAATAAAAGGGTGGAAGTGCAAAAGAAGTAAGAGCACCGCACAGAAATATCCATGCTTGGCGCTTCCAACCGGTAACAGAGGACAAAAAAACGATGAAATGGTTTAAAAACGCTGGACTATTCTTTAGGGATGGCATTGTTCTCAAGATTTTCATTTTTTGGAATGCGAAAAATACGCAATCGCTTAATCCGGCGTTTATCAGCTTCTAAAATACGAAATCGATAGCCAGGTACAGCTTCGACAATTTCACCTTTGGCAGGAATGCGATCAAGAATGGAGACGATCAAACCACCAATAGTATCAACTTCATCACCATATTCCCCTACGATAAAATCAGGACCAAGAGCTTTCTCCACATCTTCTAGTTCAGTTCTTGCATCAACGAGCCATTTATTATTTGGTTCACGTACGATAGCATTGTCGACATTATCATGTTCATCTTCGATATCCCCAACGACTAACTCAACAATATCTTCCATTGAAACGAGACCATCTGTTCCCCCATGTTCATCAATAACTAAAGCCATTTGTGTTCGTGTAGTTTGCATTCGTGTTAATAATTTGCTTGCAAGCATGGAACTTGGAACAAAAAGAACTGTTCGGATCAAATCCAATTCACCGATTGGAGTATGCAAGTCTGTATGGTTTAATTGAAGCAAATCGGATTTCTGTTCGGTTTTTGTTGGGTTGATAATAAAGCGAGTCATGTAGTTAAGAATATCGCGGATATGAATCATGCCGCGCGGATCATCTAAAGTTTCAGCATAAACAGGTATGCGAGAATGACCAATTTTTGCGAAACATTTAAGGGTTTCTCCAAGAGAGGTGTTTATTTCTAATGCTTCGATTTCAGAACGAGGTATCATAACATCATCCACGCGTGCTTCACGTAAGCGTAAAATGTTATGCAGCATAGTACGTTCTTCAGGTGAGAAGAGGGCAGTATCTTTTTCATTGTTAGTCGTGAGTGCAACGGTAAGATCGTCGCGCAGTGATGTAGATGCACAATTACGACCACGTAAGAATGAAAATAAATGATTCATCAGGGAATATTTCTCTGTATGATTCGTCTGTTGAGAGGGGTCTTTTTCATTATTAGAAGATGCTTGACTATTATTTTGTGCATTTATTTTGTTTGCCATGGTTTTGAAATCTTCTAGACTTTCTTTTTATAATAGATAAATAAGAGGCTTTAAATGGTATGCTGGTAATACTGATTTTAAAAGTTAAATTTTATCATTGATAGACAATTCTGCGTAAGGATCTTTTATGGAAAGCTTTTGAAGAATTTCTCTTTCGAGCTTTTCCATTTTATATGCTTCATCATCAGTTTCATGGTCATAACCAAGCAGATGCAAGATACCATGAACAATCATATGCGTTAAATGGTCTTGAAATGTTTTTCCTTCTTTCTCTGCTTCGAAAACAACAGTTTCTCGGGCAATAATAATATCACCGAGCATGGGACCAGGTCGATTTCCAGCTTTAAGTGGAAAAGCAGGAAAGGATAATACATTAGTAGATTTGTTTTTGTTGCGCCATTGTGCATTGATTTGCGCCATATGTTCATCATTCGTAAAAAGCAGGCTAATCTCGCTTACAACATCTTCCAATGAAACATGATGCATAGTCGTCATTAATGCTTTTTCAGTGATATTATAAAGCATTTTCTCATCATTCCACCCTGCGCTTTTAACCATTATATCAATAATAATCATGATGAATCAAACTCATTTTTTAATGTATCATGTTCATCATCGCATGCGAATGATTTTTTGTTATTTTTTATCTCGGAATCACGATCATAAGCACGAACGATAGCAGCAACAAGTGGATGGCGTATAACATCTTTTTCATCAAAATGTACAATTGCAATATTTTCTACATTTGAAAGAATGCGAATTGCTTCAATAAGACCTGATTTTTGCCCTGTAGGCAAATCAATTTGGCTTACGTCACCGGTAACAATCATACGTGTGCCTTCTCCAAGACGTGTGAGGAACATCTTCATTTGCATGGGCGTAGTATTTTGTGCCTCATCAAGAATAACAGCAGCATGGGCAAGTGTTCGTCCGCGCATAAAGGCAAGAGGAGCAATTTCGATGACACCAGAAGCTAAAATGCGCTCGACTTTTTCAGCAGGCATCATATCATAAAGAGCATCATAAAGTGGTCGTAAATATGGGTCGACTTTTTCTTTGAGATCACCGGGAAGAAAACCAAGATGTTCTCCAGCTTCAACAGCCGGACGCGAGAGAATAATTCGCTCAATGATACCACGTTCTAGAAGCATAGCAGCATGAGCAACAGCAAGATAAGTTTTACCTGTTCCTGCTGGTCCTACACCAAACACAAGTTCAGTATGCTCCATAGCGCGTATGTAAGTATCTTGTGTTGGAGTTCTTGCATGAATTATTTTTTTATGGGTACTTAACCGTGCTGGTATACGTTTTGTTGCAGATTTGTGAGTTATTGTGTCTTCTTTCTGCTTCTTTGGTATATTTGCCATAGCAAGCGCTCCTTTTATATCTGATAAAGTGAGCTCTTGATGTGTTTTGGCACGTTCATAAAGTTGCTGCAATACATATTGCGCACGTTTTATAACAGAAATATTTCCACGGATTAAGACTTCATTACCACGCGGATGAATACTAAGTTCGAGTTTTTTTTCGATATAAGCGAGATTTTCGTCAAATTTACCAAAAACCGCTTTTGCATATTTGTTATTTTCGAAAATCAAAACAACTTGGCTCAGATCTGAAGCGCTTGTTTGTTTCAAGGTATCAGCCTTTTCACGGGACATATTTACATTTTCTTTAATACGCTTTATTTTTTCGGTTGAAGCTTTCAGCCTATTCTCCATATCTACATAAATATTGCACATTTTGTTAAGTAAACTTTATAAAAGACAATTTTTTACAAAAGTGCACGCTTTAGATGTAATCATTTTCTTTTAAAATAAAAGAGTTTTCCAAAATATTTATTGTGAACAAGGTTTTAGAGGCATGTTTATCTATTTGTCACTTCACCAACAAAACTGTTTGAGCTTGCATTTTTAATATGAATTTCTATCATGCTACCTGTAGAGGCTTCTGTATCGACGACAACAGGTAAAAGCCAAGGGGAACGTCCTACCATTTGCCCTGAGTGACGTCCAGATTTTTCGATGAGAACATTCGTTTTTTGACCAATTTTAGAACGCAAAAACGCATTTTGTTGCTCAAGGAGAAGGACTTGTAAATGTTGAAGGCGGGCATCTTTTACAGATTCATCAACATGATTTTTCATTGTGGCTCCCACTGTTCCAGGACGGGGGGAATATTTAAAAGAATAAGCTGAACTGTACTGTACTTGTTGAATAAGTTTAATGGTTTCTTCAAAGTCTTCATCTGTTTCTCCTGGAAACCCTACAATGAAATCGCCTGAAAAGGCAATATCTGGCCGTGCGGTTCGAATTTTTTCGATAAGATGAAGATAATGAGAGCTTTTGTGTTGGCGGTTCATAGCTTTTAAGATGCGATCTGAACCAGATTGAACAGGAAGATGGAGGTAAGGCATTAACATATCAAGATCTCGATGCGCGGCAATAAGGCTATCATCCATATCACGTGGGTGGCTGGTTGTGTAACGCAAACGCTTTAAACCATCGAGTTTTGCAAGATGATAAAGCAGATCGCCAAGACGCCAAGTTTTGCCATCAGCACTTTGTCCATGCCAACCATTGACATTTTGTCCAAGCAGCGTAATTTCTTTGACGCCCGCTTCGATGAGTTGAAGGGCTTCTTCAGTAATTTGCTCAACGGATCGTGATATTTCAGCACCGCGTGTATAGGGCACAACACAAAAAGTGCAAAATTTATCGCAACCTTCCTGTACTGTTAAAAATGCGCTAACACCTCGTTTTCTCACTGCATGTTTATTATGGGGCGGCAAATGAGCAAATTTATCTTCAACAGCATAGTCTGTTTCGATAATTTTTTTTCCTTGTTTGGCTTTCTCTAACAATTCTGGCAAGCGATGATACATTTGCGGACCAATAACAAGATCCACTGTTGGAGCACGGCGCAAGATTTCACTTCCCTCAGCTTGTGCAACACAACCCGTTACACCAACCATCAGGGGTTTATCAGGTGTGCGCTCTTGACGCATAACGCGCAAACGACCGAGATCAGAATAAAGTTTTTCTGCTGCTTTTTCACGAATATGACAGGTATTCACAAGAATAAGATCGGCATCATTGGGAATTTGTGTTGTCACATAGCCTTGCGAACTGAGACTATCAGTCATCCGTTGGCTATCATAAACATTCATTTGACATCCATAGGTTTTGATAAAAACCTTTTTTGGAGCAACAGGAGGCGTATTTTTAGGATTTACTTTATTCATAGCGCATGTGTAAATGTTTTTTACACAAATCTCAATCTATTTACTTAAAAGTTTTTTGCATGATAATTGCATCACCACGACCATTTTTTGACGGGTAATAGGCAAGACGTTTAGAAATTTTTTGAAATTCAAAGCGTTGATAAAGGTTCAAAGCAGAAAGGTTTGTAGCTTCTACTTCCAAGAATAATTTTATAGCGCCCTTGTCGTGAAGATGGTGAACTGTACGATCGATAAGAAAGGTACCAATTCCTTGTTGACGATAATGAGGATGAACAGCAATTGTGATGATTTCTGCTTCATCAAGGATGAGACGGCATAGGCAAAAGCCTAAAATGTGATTAGAGCGATTAATGAGAAAAACTTTGTATCCGAAGATAGAGTGATCTGTTAAGAAATTATCAAAAGCTTGTTTTTTCCAAGAAGGGGTAAAACAATGTTGATGAATTTGATGAAGAGAAGCACTATCATTAACTTGTAGCGGAGCAATTCCAAAATTCTTTTTTGTCAATGAAAACTTGGACATTATTTTTTTTGTGGTAAAGCAAAATTGGTTTGTTGTTTTGCATCAGCGCTGCGTAGATAGAGTGGGCGAGGCGAATTTTTTGATTGTTTGTTTGCAGCAAGATAAGCATAGCTTACAATATCAGCCGCTTCGCAGGGGATTTTTTCTAAGACAATTTTTTCATTTATTTTATAGTTTTTAATATGCTCCACCACGACATCAGCAGCTGGGCCAGTCAGTCGGGTTTTTTTTGGCAAATCGTCGAGGATATTTTCAATTGTTTTTAATCCCGGCGCTCCCAAAGGTGTGAGATCATTATGAAAATTTTGATGGTAAAACATCTCTCTCCCTGCTTCAATGACAACAGTAATTGCTGATGCTGTACTTTTACTGTTTATTACTTGTGCTGCTAACGCTTCAAGAGCACTCACTCCAATAGCTGGTATCTCAAGTGCTAATGCCAAAGCGCGCGCTGTTGCAACACCGACACGGACACCAGTAAATGATCCAGGTCCAATATTGACAGCAATACGCTCAACTTGATCAAGAGTCATATTGGCTTGTGTCATTATTTGTGTAATCTGCCCAATAAGTTTTTCAGCATGCCCTTTGTTCATGCGCTCATTGATACGCGCAATAACAGATTTATGACGAATAAGCGCAACAGCGCAATAGATTGAAGCAGTGTCTATGGCAAGGATAAGCATAAAAATATTGTAGTTGAATAATATGATAAACAAAAGGCCTGCTGTATTTTTTACTCTTTTTTATTTTATTGTACATTTTGCAATAGTTAAAGTCACTTATAAAACAAATAGATAACACTGTTTTTTGAAGTTTTTTATTATGTCTAGTCTATATTTAATATTCTTTTCCTTATTGAATGCGGGGGAGATTTAATTTTCATTATGCTTTGTTGTATAACAGAGTAAATAACAACCATTTGAAGGGAAGAAATCGTGAGATCACATTATTTTTCCCAATAAGAGCACATTCATTAGCTTTTTGTAAAAAATTGATTTTGGTTAGAGTAGAGTTTTTAATGAATGATGTATTTCAGTACTATGATACTTAGTTATAAGCAATTTGATAGCTTTCTGTACTATATTAAAGCGCATTAAATTTTTTGTATAGAATGATAGCAAATTCTTTGAAATTTTAGCTTAGTTTGGTGAAAAGGCTACCCCAATACTAGCAAATATTGGGGTTTATTGTGTTCTACATTGAAAAAAGCAAAAGTATTTAAGGGCTATTTCAAAATATTATCTGATTTAAATCGATTAATTTTATCATGATAAAACTACAAGCTCCAAGGGTGAGTATGGAGCAGGTTGAAGCTAAGATAACACGCCATCCTGCTTTTTTCAATGAGCGGATATCAACACCTAATCCTAAAGCTGCCATTGAAATGACCGTGAGCAGTTGAGCGATAAGTCTGATCGGGTTTATAGCCGCTTCAGGGATAAGTCCGCTTGAACGAATAAGCATCATGATAATAAAACCGATGATAAACCATGGGACAAGGGTGTGTAGACGTAAGCGTGTTTGTGCTGATCGGCGATAAATGATGGATAGAGTAAAAATAACAGGGCCTAACATGAGAACGCGTACTAATTTAACAACAGTTGCAATTTGAACGCTCACGAAAGATATTGGCGCTGTTGCTGCTAAGACCTGTGGTACGGCATAAACTACCATGCCAGAAAGCACACCATATTGACTAAATGACAAGTTCAAAAATAGATATAAAAAAGGGAGAAGTAAAATAATAACAACTCCTAAAAGAGCAGTAAAAGCAATTGATGCAGCTACTTCTTCGTGTTTTGCTTTAATAACAGGTGCAACGGCAACGATGGCTGAGTTACCACAAATAGCATTTCCGCAAGCAACAAGCATTGCTAAATGTTTAGAGAGCCCGCAGATTCGACCAATGGCAAAGCTAAGGATAATCGTTACGAATATAACGAATATGATGCTAGAAAGTAAATTCCAACCGGCTGAAAGCACTGCGTTAATGCTAATGCTTGCTCCTAGAAGTACGATAGCAATTTCAAGAAGTGTTTTGGCACAAAAAGTTATACCTTTTTGAAAATATGTTGGCAAAGTAAAACAACTACGGGTAACAGATCCTAAGAGAATTGCTAAAACAAGACTTTCAAGCCATGCTTGCCCAAAAAGCTGCTTTTCCACGACTTCTAAACCATACGCTAAAGCTGATATGAATAAACATACTAAAATACCAGGACCAAGGTCGTTGAAAAATAAGAGTTTTTTCTTTAGCATTTGAATATTCCCCCGTCATTAAAGAGCTAAAGGTTAAGAAGAAAAAGTGTTAAAGATTTGTTCGTGCTTGTACAGCAGCTGCTAAAGTTCCATCATCAAGATAATCAAGTTCGCCTCCTACAGGAACACCATGAGCAAGTCGCGTAATTTTAACTGAAAAATTGGAAAGCTGATCGGTGATATAGTGAGCAGTTGTTTGACCTTCGACGGTTGCATTGACAGCAAGAATAATTTCCGTAATGGGGTTTTGTACAACACGTTGTATTAAGGTGGCAATGTTGAGTTCGTCAGGACCTATTCCATCTAAGGGGGAGAGTCGTCCACCCAATACATGGTAACGTGCGGCTAAAGTTTTTGCACGCTCAAGAGCCCACAAATCAGCAATATCCTCAACAACAATAATTGTTGTATCATCGCGGCGAGGATCTGTACAAATTGAACAAGGATCAATGGTATCGACATTTCCACAAACAGAACAAATGCCGACTTTTTCTATAGCTGCTTGTATAGCTGCTCCTAAAGGCTCCAGCAATGTCTCTTTTTTTTTGATAAGATGAAGCGCAGCACGACGCGCTGAACGTGGACCAAGACCTGGTATACGTGATAAAATCTGAATGAGACGTTCAATCTCAGGTCCTGCAATGTATTTAGACATATTTTTGTCCCACGGAAAAATCCGTTTCATTAAAATGGAAGCTTTAAACCTGATGGGAGCGGTAGTCCTGCCGTTATACTTTTGGTTTTTTCTTCTATTGCGACTTCGATTTTTGTTCTGGCTTCATTATAAGCTGCCATAATGAGATCTTCAAGAATTTCAGCTTCCTCAGGTTTGAGTAATGAAGGATCAATTTGAATTGCTGTTATAATATTTTTGCCACTTAAAGTGATATTGACGAGACCACCCCCTGCGGTACCGGTAGCTTGCAGATTAGCTATTTCGTCCTGAATCTTCTGCATTTTTTCTTGCATTTCTTTGGCTTTTTTCATCATGCTCATCATTTCACGCATAGGAATAGGTATCCTTATTCATCATTGATATCATTTTTATTTTTAAAAACATCAGCATTTTTAGAGGTATTGGGGAGTAAATCAAGATCATTTTCTTCTTTATTGAGTCGAATATCGACAATTTTTGCTTCTGGGAAATGGTTGAGGATTTTCGCGATATCAGGATCTGTTTCTGCATTGGAAAAAAGAGTCTTTTGAATCGCTATACTTTCCTCCTGTAAGGTTGGTCCACCTCCTTCATTAACAAAAGTTATCGTCCAGCGTTTCTCAGTCCATTGAGATATCTTTTTTTCTATATCATGAGCAAGAAATTGTGGGGTATTTTCAGAAAGTCTTAAGGTAATATGCCCAGCTTCAAAAGAAACAGGATGAATAAATTCTTTAACAAGGAGTTTGAAAGGAGTGTCATTATGCTGTTCGGCTAATTGAACAATATCGTGCAAAGAATTAATCACTAGAGTTTTAGGTTGAGTAATCTTTTCTGTTGTTTGCGTGACAGCATGCGATAAATTTGCAATCTTTTCAGAAAGATCAATAGATTGAGAAGTTTCAAGACTTTCTGCTACTTCTTGGGCTTTTGTGTTGTCAGGCGTTTTATTTTTAACAAATTTCTCTGATTGTAAGGAATGATCTAATTGGTTTTTTAAATCTGATTGATCTGGTAATGTATTTGAAATGCTCGAGGAAGCATGGGCTTCGACCATTGTTTCTTTTGTTATATTATTTGCATTTGTAGATTCTTGATGAGAAGAGTTTTTAACCAGTGTGAGAGGTGTTTTTTCTTGTGAAAGCTTTTTTAAAGCTTCATCAAGAGTTGGTAAGTCAGCTGTGTGAGAAAGACGAATTAAAAGCATTTCAGCGGCTTGAAGCGGGCGTGAAGTTTGATTAACTTCCTGTAAACCTTTGAGTAACATTTGCCAGTTTCGGGATAAAACAGGAACGGAAAGTTTTTTTGAAAAGTTTAAGCTTCTTAAACGTTGTTCTTCAGTCAGTGAGAAATCTTCCACTATTTCTGGTGTAAAACGTAAACGTGTAACCAGATGATTAAAATCGGCTAGTTCTGTCAATACAGTAAGAGGATCAGCACCTGCCTCATATTGACTGCGTAATTCATGTAATGCATTGACAACATCGCCCTTCATGATAAATTCAAAAAGATCAATAATACGTGCTTGATCCGCTAATCCTAACATTGTACGCACCGCAATGGCATTGACATTGCCATTGCTATGGGCGATCGCTTGATCAAAAATGGATAATGCATCACGTGCAGATCCTTCTGCAGCACGGGCAATCATAGAGAGTGCTTGATCTTCTACTTCTACCTTTTCATATTTCGCAATTTGGTGCAAATGTGCACTTAAAGTTTTTGATTCAATCCGTCGCAAATCAAAACGTTGGCAACGCGAAAGGATTGTAATAGGAACTTTGCGAATTTCTGTTGTGGCAAAAATAAATTTCACATGGGATGGTGGTTCTTCAAGAGTTTTCAATAAACCATTAAAGGCTTGTGTTGAGAGCATATGTACTTCATCGATAATATAAACCTTATAACGTGCAGAAACAGGACGATAGCGTATTTGTTCAATAATTTCACGAATATCATCAATGCCCGTATGAGAAGCGGCATCCATTTCTATAACATCAATATGGCGTCCTTCGATAATTTGTGTGCAATGTTCACCAAGAGAGTCCAATACGGTTGTTGGTTGGTCGATATCTTTTGTTTTATAATTAAGCGCGCGTGCCAAAATACGTGCTGTTGTGGTTTTACCTACGCCACGAATCCCTGTTAACATCCACGCCTGTGCAATACGACCTTTTTCGAAGGCGTTGGTGAGAGTACGCACCATAGCTTCCTGACCAATGAGGTCAGAGAAGTTTTGAGGTCGATATTTACGAGCAAGAACACGATAGGCTGTTTCTACCGGTACATTTTCCATGAATATTTCCAACTTCGAAGTTTTTTATGCGTACATTTTGATATACAAAAGCATAGATCAATACTGTAGTCTCATATAAAAGGATTTTTTCTTAATCAAATTATTTATAGGATAATTTGTTTAAAAATAATCAAACCCCTTCATTTTCTGCATACAAATGCCGCTCTGAAGATTAAAAATACCTCGCTAAAAGACAGCATAAAAAATAATTTCTTCAGCAAAATAGGAGGCTGGAACGATGACCCGTACCAGAACTCGTTGGGGCTGCTTCTTTCCAGACCTGACCCAGTTGGCGAGTAGTTCGTCCACCACCAACCTCCCAAGTTCATATTGTCGATTTGGAATGAAAAATCAAGCTCAGAAACGAAAAATATCCTAAGAACGATGAAGAATTTTCTTTTGTGTTTAATTTATTGACATATAAACAACAAAGAGACTGTGGATTTATCAGTTTTCATAACAGTAGCTCTTTATATTTATTTGGTATGAAAATATTTTTTCGCTTAGGATAATTTGAATGTATAATTATTTTCATTCGCTGAAATATGTAAGAGTTTTAAGGTAGATACGTTTGTTCTAAAACTTACGAAATTGAACCATCAAAAATTTACAACAGTCAAAGAAGCAAATAAAGCAGATAGAGCATGTAATTGGCTAACATTCGAAAATTAGGGGGGAGAGTGCTATTTAAATAATTATAAATATAGCTTTAATGGTGTTGCTTCTCTCACAAAAAAACAGAACATCTCAAACAGAATAACTTAATGTTGTACATTCACAGGCTTTTTAAAGAGCTATTGCTCAATACTCTATTTCAAACCCCGCTCGTAATAGTATACATGGTTTCTTTGAGGTATAAATCCCTTCCATTGAGGTATAAATCCATTGTGCACTACTCTCTTTACACTTAATAAAAGCATGCATTTGAGCCCTCATACTATTTAACAAATCCCAATGTTGCGATCCCTTGCACCTGAGAGGCTTTATAAGAAGCATTTTTATTCCTTTTTTTTAATTGTTTTTACTCACACACCACTCCCATTTGTAACTTTCAAGGAAACGATTTTAATTGATTTAATATGAAGATTTAAGCTAGGAGGATCTTACTTTATTTGCGGTTGTAATTCAGTATCAAAAAATCAAAGTCTTATAATGATAAGTCAATATCTTAAATATCTTATAAGGTCAGCACCTCATTTCTATAATGAATGAGAATATCAAATACGTAATATTTTTTCTTTTAACATATACGAATATAAATACTGAGTAGATGTTATCACTCTTTTTTTGAGTGCTTGTTCTTTTAATTAAAAAGCATTGATATTCATCACAAGACGAATCAATATATAAATTTTCATTATTTGAGAAAAGATTTCATATATTTTTCAAGGGGCTGTACTCATGCAAGAGAAGAGGCGACATTAAACGCTATAGAAATAAGGCGGTGCTAATTTTATAAGCATAAAAAGGTTCTTATTCTATATAAACGACATTTTATATTTTCAAATAATTATATCCTTTAACAAGGAGGGAAAAGCAAGATGAATTTTTACAAAAGCTGAATGAGTATGATCTATAATGCATCTATAATGCATCTATAGAGCAAATTTTACTTTTCTGTTTATCTAAGTGATTTGGGCACGATGTGCTTTATAGTGCTAAAATGAAGCAATTGTGAAGATAAAAGTTTTATTATTTTAAAAATAGCTCTGATAGTAGAAAATACAGAGCAATTGAATTTTAGTCTTTTAGTTTTTGCAAAAGTCCTTCAATACCTAATGTTCTGAGCAGCTTAAGGTTCTTCCATATTAGTATAAAACACCTCTTCAGCGATTAGTTTTAATAGCCTATCATGCCGTATTTTGAAAAAACGCCTGAAAAAAGAATAACTCTACTCAAGTTTAGATGTTATAGAAATATTATTAATCATAATCTCCTGTGTCACAATTTGTTCCAACAACTTTTTTCTTCGTAATATTTTTAAAAATATAATGTCCTGACGAAGGAAAACTTATGTGAAGAGATTTTATATTTTTTAGTGTAAAGACCTTCTTTTCTTTATCATGGGTTATTTTCTTTTCATCATCAACAACAATTCTCAATTTGTTTAGATCAGAAGGAGTAGAGTACGATAAAGTGAAGGATACTTTATTCGGTTTAAAGGTACTACAAGAGTATTCAACTCCTTGATGGACAATATCGGATGGGGTTATCACAACACTTTCATCCAGCGAAAAATTCCACTTTTTCTCACCAAAGCCAGCAAATGCAACACTAGAGTAGGCGAGAATATTTGCGGCTAATAATCCTTGCGCGAAGATTTTTTTCATTATCCTTTCCTTTTTTCTAAAGTGAGATGAATCATAAATCAGTTTTTATAAAAATGAAAGTTCAAACTTAATGCTAAAAGCAGGACTAAGTTGCATTTTCTAGCTTTAAACCATGTTCAGAATGATATCAGTCTAAGAGATTTGAATGCTCTATTATGTATAATAATTTGAATTGTTTTGAGAGCCAATTTAGAAATTCGTTATCTTTATTGGAATAAATTATCAGAGGAAATGACTTTTCTCAAGAAGCTCCCTTTAATATATAAAGGGAAATAGACGGTACAAGCGTCTTTATTTTGGGTTACTGTGTTTTTTACATTTGTTTTGATGCAAGTTGAATTGCTTTTTATCATGATATAATTTGTGAAAAAATATTATGAAAATAATTTATATATTCTGTTACGAGCTGTTTTTTCTTCTTCAGTGTTTATGAAGGGTGTTGAGTAGAAAAAACGAGCTCTTCCAAGATGCGTCGCATCATGAAATTTTTACGATGCTCTTTGATATCAGCAAAGAATGATGGCAGTTTAATTGCTTTTATATATACGATGTTCGATCGTTTTGTGCTGGATAAGTACCGATAATACGCAGTTCTGCAGAAAAGAAAGATAATTCTTCTAAGGCAAGTTTCATCATCGGGTCTTCAGGATGTCCTTCAATATCAACAAAAAATTGTGTTGCGTTGAAATTTCCACCAATTTGATAGCTTTCTAATTTTGTCATATTGATACCATTCGTTGCAAATCCTCCCATAGCTTTATAGAGAGCAGCGGGAACATTGCGCACTCGAAAAAGAAGACTGGTGATGATTTTTTCGCCATTTTGAGGTTTGGGAACATGTCGTTTGGAGCGTGAGAGGATGACAAAACGGGTAATATTATGAGGGTTATCTTCAACATCTCTTTCAAGAATATCAAGTCCATAGAGTTCTGCTGCGATCAGAGGAGCTAAGGCAGCCTGTGAACGTTTAGCATTTTTTTTAATAAATTTTGCAGCTCCAGCAGTGTCTGTAGAAACAACAGGTTTCCAACCGTTGTTTCGTATGATTTTTCGGCATTGTGCAAGGGCATGCGTATGGCTGTGGACGGTTTTAATTTCGTCATATGTAACGCCTGGCAAAACCATTAATTGAAAATGGATAGGTAAAAAATATTCATCAATAATATAAAGAGATGATTGCGGTAAAAGATGATGAATGTCTGCAACGCGTCCCGCAAGAGTATTTTCAATAGGAATCATAGCAAGATCAGCTTGGCCACTTTCCACTAAATTAAGGGCGTCTTCAAAAGTAGCAGAGGGAACAGCATCCATATTGGGGAACATATTGGAGCAAGCAATATGGGAATTAGCGCCGTATTCTCCTTGGAAAGAAATTTTATTGGTTTTTTGAAGTATTTTCATGCTAAAATCTCACGAACTCTATTGAGATCATGTTGTGTGTCTACGCCTAAGGGAATTGTATCGACTATTTCCACATCGATACGCATATTGTTTTCTAATGCACGTAATTGTTCAAGTTTTTCACGCATCTCAAGTGTAGAGGGTTTGAATGATACAAATTTCTCAAGTGCTTCGCGCCGATAAGCGTATATTCCAATATGATGATAAAGAGGACCATCTCCATAAGGTGCTGTGGTGCGCGTAAAATAAAGAGCACGAAGGCGATTTTGAGAAAGCGGTGTACCAACGATTTTGACGATATTGGGATCTCTTTTTTCATTTTCTTCAATGATTTGAGCACCCAAGGTTGCAATATCAGTAAAGCTATTTTCTAAAGGGCGTAAAGCATGAATGATTTCACAAGGCATTATTGTTGGTAAGTCACCTTGTATATTTAAAATGGTATTATAACGTTGTTTCGGATCAATACGCATTAAAGCTTCATAAATACGATCAGATCCAGATTTATGATCGCCTTGTGTTATGATACATTCATGCCCATAATCTGCAACAGCTTTAGCGATATCATTATGATCTGTTGCAACGATTGTACGCCCTATTGCAGCTTTTTTGGCTTGTTCTGCGACATGAACAATCATCGGTTTTCCGCCAATTTCAGCGAGAGCTTTTTGAGGAAGACGGGTTGAGCCTATACGGGCAGGAATAAGAATAATTGGTTCAAGAGTCATTGTAAGATTCCAAATGTCATCTGTGATGCATTTATGATGTTGTGTGTTATAAAGAAAAAGCTTAAACTAAAAATGGTAATGAAACCGTGAATATTTGAGTTTTTATGAATCGCCTGAGATTTATTTATTTTATTTGTGCTTGTTTATGTGTACTGGTCATTATTGTGGGGATTTTCACACTCAGCAATATCATTTACGACCATCCTACATCAGTCCAATATTATCATACAATTGCCAAGAATGATACATTTAAAGAAAAACAAAAAGCACCTGATGTTTCCCTATCACTAAACAGCCGTCTTCAACAAGGAAATTTTGAAAATGGCCGTAAAATTTTTCGCCAATGTGCCATATGCCATACTTCTGGACGCAATGAAGCAGGGCGTGTTGGTCCAGTTCTTTGGGAGATTGTTAACCGCCCTTTGGCATCAGCAGCAGGTTTTGCTTATTCACGGGCATTGCGTGCTCATTCTGATCAAAAATGGGATTTTGTAACGTTAGATCGTTATTTACATTCTCCACGTGAAGCTTTTCCTGGGACCATTATGTCTTTTCGTGGAATTAAAAATGACCAAGATCGTGCCGATCTTTTGCTTTATTTACGCAGTTTATCCGATCATCCCGTTCCTTTACCAATGGATAATAATAAAGCGAAAGAGCCAAATTAACTTATACCATAGATGTTAATTTTAGAAAGAAGTCTGATTTTTTTGTAATTTTAGTTTTACGGTTATCAAAAGAGCTCTTATTGATGTTGTGTTAGGGAAACGCCCCTCGCGCAAAACAGAACACATTTAACGTTGCATATTTACGCGCTTGTTTTAAAGAGATCTTTTATAAAAATGTACTCCTTACGCTATCATCTGCAGATTGGTTTTTAAGATTTGTTTGCTTCACTTTTTCTACATATGATTGTCTGTGAAATTATTGTTGAAGGATTATCAATTCATGAGCCGCAGCTTTCTGTTTCTGAACGCAATAATTATGTAATTAAAGCGCTCTGAGGTTTATCTTAATCCTTCTCTATACACCATGTATTTTTCTTATGAAAAGAGACAATTAATTGTTCTTATACGTGCAATAATCCTAAGCTGCATTTTACGATGCTTGATGAATAGACGTTTTCTCTTGAGATTAGAGGTGTAAGTACGAATCATTGACCTTTTATAGTATCGATCACTAAAATATGACTTAGATTATTTATTTATAGGTTATGGGATTATTTATTTGTAGGTTATGGTTTTAAGTAAGCACTTTCATGTGAGGCAATTTTTATGTGTGAATAGTAAAATAGTTGAATAGAGTTCTGCTGATTGTATTTTTATCTACTTCGAAAATTTTTTACACAAGAATACTGATAGCAGCTAAGTTTGCACGAGTCTCTGTCCATTTATAGACGATGACATGAAATTATGCTGATAATTCATTATAGAGAATTATTTTTTCACAAACGGTTTTCCATATTTGTGATAAATAATTTTCATTGGTTACAGTGTTTCGATGACTTACGATAAAATATTATTATTTCAATACATATTGCAAGAGTGCCAAAATTATTAGGAGAGGGGACATAATCATGATTCTCCAGGCTTCTTAATAACTATGGCATTTCTTTAATAATTTGAGCGTTTATAAGTAATAATATTAAATTGCGCTAATAATCCATTATAGAGAAGAATTTTTCCTACTAATGGCTCTCCGATGTTTGTGATCATTTTAATAACTTCCATTGCTTGTAGGGTTCCAATAACACCAGGTAAAACACCGATGATTCCAGTTTCAGCGCATGTTGGGATAGTTCCGTGAGCCGGAGGGGTGGGAAATAAGTCGCGATAGTGAGGATTATTGTCTTTATACGGCATAAGGACGGTTAATGAGCCATTAAAACGTTCTACAGCACCACTTATTAAAGGTTTTTTGCATTGGGCAGCGTGATCAGCAAGAAGATAGCGTGTCGTAAAATTATCACTTCCATCAACAATGATGTGGTAAGCATTGAGCAGTTTATCCACATTACTTTTATCTAAGCGTAGAGTGTGTTTTTCAACTACAACATGGGGATTTATTGCTTTTATAGTGGTTTCAGCACTGTCTGTTTTGCTTTTGTTTATTGCATTTGTTTTATGAATAACTTGGCGTTGTAAATTGGAAAGTGAAACGATGTCGTTATCGACAATTCCAAGGGTTCCAACCCCTGCGGCAGCCAAATAGATTAAGACAGGAGTACCAAGACCACCAGCGCCTACAACAAGAACACGTGCTTTTTTTAGCTTTTGTTGCCCTGCACCACCAATTTCAGGCAAAATGATGTGGCGTGCATAGCGTTCGATTTCTTTGTTGTTTAATTTTATATCTGTTTCTTGTGTCATAAATTTTCTCTTGTCATAGTTCTTTTATTGTTTACTAAGTTTATGGTGCATAGACTAGTCTGCTTTTAGGATAGGGAGGATTTATTTATGAAAATTGCCATTCAAATGGATCATATTTCAACAGTTCGGATTCAAGGAGATACGACATTTGCACTCGCTTTAGCAGCACAAGAACGTGGACACTCTCTCTTCCATTATACACCAGATCGTTTATCTCTATACGATGGTTGTGTGATTGCACGACTAGAGCCATTGATTGTACATGATAAAGAGGGAAGCCACTATCAATTAGAAAAGTCTGTTCGCACGGAATTAACAGATATGGATGTGGTTCTTTTACGCCAAGATCCACCTTTTGATCTCAATTATATCACAACGACTCATTTGTTAGAACGTATTCATCCTAAAACACTTGTTGTGAATGATCCAGCATGGGTACGCAACAGTCCAGAAAAAATTTTTGTTACTGAATTTTCCGATCTGATGCCAGAAACATTAATTACCAAAGATATTGAAGAAATAACAGCTTTTAGAGAGACATTTGGCGATATTATTGTTAAACCACTTTATGGAAATGGGGGCGCTGGTATTTTTTATTTAAAACAAGATGATCGCAATTTAGCATCATTGTTGGAAATGTTTGCAGAAATTTATCACGAACCTTTTATTGTTCAGCGCTATTTAGAGGCAGTACGAAAAGGAGATAAAAGGATTATTTTGCTTGATGGTATACCTGTTGGAGCTATCAATCGAATTCCGACAGAAACAGATGTGCGCTCTAATATGCATGTTGGAGGTCGTGCGGAAAATGTTGAGTTAACAAAACGTGATTATGAGATTTGTGAACGCATTGGTCCAGCCTTAAAGGAACGTGGTCTTCTTTTTGTGGGGATTGATGTGATCGGAGATTATATAACAGAAATTAATGTGACATCTCCTACGGGAATTCGTGAAATTAAACGCTTCTGCGGTACAGATGTTGCTCATTTGTTTTGGGATGTTATTGAGTTCAAGTGTTCAAATTAATTTATTTGACAGAGGACCAAAACATGGTTTTAAAAAAATGATCCATGTTGCTTTTTTATATTTGTTATGTTGCAAATGTGAACTACAATGACTGTATGATATGAATTAAGAGGCTTTGTCCTCAATTTTTAGGGAGTTTATAGATGAACAGAGTATTATCAATTGGAGTGGGATTGATTTTTGCGCTACTGCTGTCAGCAAATGGAGGCAATGCGCGCGATCAAATACAGATTACTGGTTCATCTACAGTTTTACCTTATCAAAAGATTGTTGCTGAGACATTTGGAGAAATTTATCCCAATTTTAAGGTTCCTGTTATCGAATCGGGTGGAACAGGAGCTGGTATTAAGGAATTCTGCCGTGGTATTGGGGAGAACACCGTTGATATTGTTAATGCTTCGCGAGCAATGAAACCGAGTGAATTACAGTCTTGTTTTGATGCTGGTGTAAAAGATGTTGAGGAAATACGTATTGGGTATGATGGCATTGTTTTTGCAACAGATATTAAGGGTCCTGATTGGAAATTACAGCCAGTAGATGTTTATAAAGCCCTTGCTGCTCGAATTATTATAGACGGAAAATTGCAACCAAATAATGTTTTGAAATGGAGTGCAGTTAATAGTGATCTTCCTAATTGGACGATAGCAGCGTATATTCCTGGAGAGAAGCATGGGACGCGTGAAGTTTTTGAGGAAAAATTACTTACTGAAGGGTGTAAAGAGAGTGGGGCAGTTGAGGTGATGAAGTCTTTAGGAATGGATGATAAGGAGATACACACTGCTTGTATTGCGGTACGTAAGGATGGAAAAGCGGTTGATATTGATGGTGATTATTCTGAAACATTTGCGCGTCTAACTTCTAATAAAACAGGGGTTGGTATTTTTGGTTTGTCTTTTTATCAAAATAATGCTGATAAGCTAAAGGTTGCCGATATTAACGGTTTTGCGCCAACAGTTGAGACGATTTCTAGTGGACAATATCCAGTTTCTCGTCCGCTTTTTTTCTATATTAAGAAAGCACATTTAGGTATTGTTTCAGGTTTGCGAGAATATGTTGACTTTTTTCTTTCTGATCAAATGATTGGTCCAGAGGGTCCTTTGGCTGAATATGGTTTGATTGTTTCTCCTGAAAAGGAGCGTCAAGCACAGCGTTCTGATTTTTCTGCTGGTCGAATAATGACATTGAAATAATTTGCAGGGAATAATTTGTTGGATTTCTGGGATAGGAAATTTTGGTGCTATTTTTTATAAAAACTGAAAGATAAAATGCGCATTTCCTTCATTATTTTGCTATTATTGATTTTTGGATTTTGTGGCTTTTGTATTTCTTATATGCGAGCACGCACTCTTGAATATAGACAGCATAAAATGCATTCTCGTGCGTATTATTATGGCTGGTGGACATTTTTGATTACTGTTATTCCAGCTTTTATTTTTTTAATTTTTTGGGATGCTGGGAGTACAATTTATTTAGAATATAATGCCTCTCGAGAACTTGGGGCGTATAGTGCGCATGTAACAGGGCCTGTAAATCACGATCTACTTTGGGAGACACTTCGAAGTCTCGTCAAAAAGATTTATCGCTTTGAGGGGAATCTTTCTACCTCTTCCTATAAGGAAGTGCAGGCACAATTACTCGCGAAGGGATTGATTTTACCTCATGAAGCATCGGATGATGTGTTCAAAATAGCACAGTCGTGGGTATTCTCTTCTGAAAAGCTTAAGTTTATAGGTTATGGCTTCCTTTTTGCTATTGCGTCCTTTGGTTTTATCTGTGGAATGATGCAAATTGCGCCTCATCAACGTGCGCGCAATAAGGTTGAATCTTTTATTATTATTGGATTAATTTGTGCATCTATTGTTGCAGTTTTAACAACAATAGCCATTGCGCTTTCTATGCTTTTTCAGGCAGTAAGCTTTTTTCAGTCTGTATCCTTTTCAAATTTCTTTTTAGGGACAGTTTGGGATCCGCGTTTTTCCGCGAGCGGTTCAAGCGATGAAATAGGACAATTTGGTTTAATACCGCTTCTTGCTGGTACGCTTTATATTGCATTTGTCGCTATGCTTTTTGCTGTACCGATAGGACTATTTTCAGCTCTTTATATGGCTGAGTATGCTTCTGCGCGATTGCGAGCAATTGTAAAACCATTGTTGGAAGTTCTTGCTGGCATCCCAACCATTGTTTATGGTTTTTTTGCTTTAAAGGTTGTCGGACCATTTTTACGTGATCTCTCTGCGTCTCTCTCAGAGGGGGGGGGGGTTATTATGGCACAAAGTGTTTTGACCGCTGGAGTTGTGATGGGAATTATGTTGATACCTTTTGTTTCCTCCTTATCGGATGATGTTATTACGGCTGTACCACGCATTTTACGTGAAGGTTCTTATGGTTTAGGCGCAACGCAATCTGAAACAATTAAAAAAGTTGTTATACCAGCAGCGCTTCCAGGGATTATGGGGGCCATTTTGTTGACGGCATCGCGTGCAATTGGAGAAACAATGATTGTGGTTTTGGCGGCAGGTGTTGCAGCAAACTTAACACTCAATCCTTTCGAAGCAATGACTACGATGACTGTTAAGATTGTTAATCAATTGACCGGTGATTTTGAGTTTAATTCTCCACAAACTCTGGTGGCTTTTGCTTTAGGGATGACGCTCTTTGTTATGACACTTTTGATGAATATTCTAGCTCTTTATATTGTGCGTAAATATCGGGAACAATATGAATGAATGAAGATTTTTTTCCTCGTCGCAATATTAGCCTCAAGCGTCGGTATTGGGCTGAACGTCGTTTTCGCGCCTATGGTTTGATTGCTATTTTTATTGGTTTGTTTTTTTTATTTACGCTTTTATGGTCTATCATTAGTCAAGGCTATACAGCTTTTTTTCAAAGTGAAATGACATTATCGATTTATTTGGATGAAAAGATCATTGATCCAAGTGGTCAACGTAAAACAAAACCGCAAATACTCATGACGGCGAATTATCCACTTCTTGTACGCAATGCTTTAGTAAAGAAACTGAATATAGATCAAAATGATCGAGCCTCTCTTCTGGACATTAATCGTATGTTTTCAAATGGTGTCCGCGTTCAACTGCGTGAAATGGTGACAAAGAATCCAAAACTGATTGGCACAACGCAAAAAATCAAAGTTTTGGCATCTGCGGATATTGATTCTGCTTATAAGGGACAGATTGATTTGCGCGTAGCAGAAAAAAACCGTAAGGTTTCTAATCGACAAGTAGAATGGATAAAGCGTTTAGCGCGTGATGGTACGCTTTATAAAACATTTAATATTGGTTTTTTTACATTTGGCGCTTCAAGTCGTCCTGAGACTGCAGGATTAGGTGTTGCGATCATTGGTTCTCTTTATATGATAGGCATCGTTTTATTAGTTTCACTTCCGATAGGCATAGCAACGGCTCTTTATTTGGAAGAATATGCACGCAAAAATAAATTTACAGATTTTATAGAGGTTAACATCAATAATCTTGCAGCTGTTCCTTCAATTGTGTTTGGTCTTTTAGGACTCTCTTTTTTTGTTAATTTTTTAGGATTACCACGTTCAGCCTCTTTTGTTGGTGGTCTTGTTTTAGCGCTCATGACTCTTCCCACGATCATTATTGCAACACGTTCTGCTTTGCGTGCTGTTCCTCTCTCTATTCGTGCAGCAGCTTTAGGACTGGGAGCATCAAAAACACAAATGATTTTTCATCATGTTGTTCCTTTAGCTGCGCCTGGTATTTTGACAGGCACAATTATTGGAGTCGCACAGGCTTTGGGTGAAACAGCGCCTTTGCTTTTGATTGGAATGGTTGCTTTTGTTGTTAATATTCCTACGACCCCCATGGATCCAGCAACAGCTTTGCCTGTTCAAATTTTTATGTGGGCGGGTGAAGCAGAGCGCGCTTTTGTTGAAAAGACGTCAGGTGCTATTATTGTATTAATGATTTTTCTTGCGATCATGAATGTTTCTGCGGTTTTTTTACGTCGACGATTTGAACGCCGCCAGTAATTTTAATAAACAACAGCTTTGATAAGATTTTTGTAAGGTGAATTTTTGTAATGAAGATTAAAATGCGAGGTCAGGATGTGAAGGTTTCTTATGGAGACAAAGAAGCACTCCATGGTATTACACTTGATATTCCTGAACATCAAGTAACAGCTCTGATTGGTCCATCAGGATGCGGAAAGTCGACTTTTTTGCGTTGTTTTAACCGTATGAATGATACGATTGAAGGCGCTAAAACAACCGGTCTTATTACCTTAGATGGGGAGAATATTTATGACCAGAGGATTGATGTTGTAGAATTGCGCGCTCGTGTTGGAATGGTTTTTCAAAAGCCTAGTCCTTTTCCAAAATCCATATTTGAGAATGTTGCGTATGGTCCACGCATTCATGGTTTAGTTAAAACGCGCTCTGAATTGCATGATGTAGTTGAAAAGAGTTTGAGGCAGGCAGGTTTGTTTGAAGAAGTAAAAGACCGTCTTCATGATCTTGGAACCAGTTTATCAGGGGGGCAACAACAGCGTTTGTGTATTGCGCGTGCTATTGCAGTGAGTCCTGAAGTTATTTTGATGGATGAGCCCTGTTCAGCTCTTGATCCCATTGCGACGGCACGGATTGAAGAGCTTATCGATGCATTACGGCAAAATTATACAATTGTTATCGTAACGCATTCCATGCAACAGGCCGCACGTGTTTCTCAATATACGGCTATGTTTCATTTAGGGCATTTAGTAGAAGTTGGTGCGACGGAAATGATCTTTACCTCACCAAAAGAGCAACGGACGCAAGATTATATTACGGGGCGTTTTGGATAGGTGAATTGAGGAGTGTAAGATATGTCTATGAACCATACTGTCCGTTCTTATGATGCAGAACTAAAATATTTAAAAGCAAGGATTATAGAAATGGGGAGCCATGCAGAAAGGATGATTGAACGTTCTGTCGCATCGATTGTGTGTAGTGATCTTCAACTTGCAACGACAGTGATTGCCGATGATGTGTTTTTAGATGAAGCAGAACGTGACATTGATGAAAAAGCGGTTGCTATTATTTGCAAACGCCAACCGATGGCTGTTGATTTGCGTGAAATTATTGGAGCCATTCGTATTTCTTCTGATCTTGAGCGGATTGGGGATATGGCTAAAAACATTGCTAAAAGGACTGTTGCACTTTCAGAAATACGTCAATCTGCTTCTCTTTATCATGGGCTTGAAACAATTACAGCTTTAGCGCTCAATCAATTAAAAGAAGTCTTAAATGCTTATACGAGTCGCCTATTAGAGCGTGTTGACGCTGTGCGTGAGCGTGATGAGAAGATTGACGCTTTGTATACTTCTCTTTTTCGTGAACTTTTGACGTATATGATGGAAGATATGCGCAATATTACGGCTTGTACGCACTTACTGTTTTGTTTAAAGAATATTGAACGAATTGGTGATCATGTTACGAATATTGCTGAAATGCTGCATTATATCATAACGGGTTACCATATGTCTTCTGATCGTCCTCGCGATGACCTTACTTATAAAGTTGGGGTAGGTGAGAAGAAAATAGATTAAAATTTTTCTTATATATATAAAATCAGTTTGTAGATATATGAGTATTTTCTTACAGTGCAGCTATAGAAAGAATAAGATAACCATCTTATGGAAAAGCACAAAGAAGCAACGAAGAGTTTTTTCAGAGAAGCATGGAAGATTGCTAACTCTTAGTTTGACATATTTGTATATTGGATGATATCATTGCTCACATTTTGGACGGAGGGGAGTTTTCTAGGGGAATTTCCTTTCAGATCATTTTGTTAAAATTTTATATTAAAGGGGATATCTGTATTGTTTTTTTCAATATCGATGCAAAGAGTTTTGGTATCCAAATTTTTTCGTATGTAGAAGAAGTGGATAGTGTTACTTTATTGTCATTGGAATGTGTGGGTTATTATGGCCTATATTGGACCATGAAGAATAACAATATTGATCTGTAAATTAAGAGTTTTTTATTTTTTATTTTGCATAAATACTTTTTGATTACCTCTTGTATTAAAATTTTACTAAGTGGTAACAGTTAGCTATGTACTTTATTGAGAGATACAGTTAAAGCTCATTTCAAAATTTGAGTAGCTCAGAGATTATAGGAATGTGTTGCATAAGATGAAAAAAAATCGTTGGAATGTTTTTGTTACCTGTTGTGTAGCGCCGTTAGTTGTTGTGGGATGTGCTTCAAATCATTTAGAGACTGGAAAAGTAAGTAATAATAAGACAAAAACAGTTACGTATCCATTGACAGAGCGTCAATGTCTTATGCGAGCGATGTATTTTGAATCAAATCGCACAAGCCGTGAAGGAATGATTGCTGTTGGGACGGTTGTTATGAATCGTGTTAATTCAACCGCTTATCCTAAGACGATTTGTGGTGTTGTTGGTCAATATAGGCAATTTGCTCCTGGCGTTTTAACGCGTCCTATGACGGAGAAAGCATCTGTTGCTCGTGTAAGAGAGGCGGCTGATGCTGTTTTGCGGGGTGAGCGAGATAAGAAAGTTAGACACGCTAAGTTTTTTCATACCGCTGGTTTGTCTTTTCCGTATAAAAACATGCATTATGTGCAGGTTGCAGGGGGAAATGCTTTTTATGAAAAACGATCACGTGATGGAGAACTTCAAGTTCCTACAAATAATCGCCCTTATGATGTTGCTTATGCTTTTGCTCAAGAACGTTCTGGTCATGCGCCAAGCTTTATAGATGAAGGCTTAGAAAGTAGAGGAGCAAAGGCAGAGAAAAGTGCATCTCCTTCGATAGAAGTAGCACAGTCCAAGACGGCATATCCTGCGTCTTTTGCTATGGTACAGCTTGATAAAGTTCCTATCCCTGCCTATGCACCTCAAAATCTAGCTAGGAAAGAGGAAAATAAAACGATTATGACTTTGCCTTCATCAGATCAGTTAAATGCAATTGTTGCAATGTTAGAAAAACGACGCAGAAACTGGTAAGTTTTTCACGATCAAAGAAGGGTTATACACCCATTGCTGTTTATGAATTAAGTGAACCTTTTAGCAATAATGATACGCATAAATATACGTAGAGAAAGTGAACTCAAAGGATCTGAAAACAATTTATAATATGACGACGTAAAGAACGCATTTTATTTAAAGAAGGGTATTGGTAATGTACTTTGATATTCATGAGACAATTTCGCCTGAAATGCTTAATCGTCTTGCAGAAATTACAGTGAAAGTGGGGTTGAATTTACAAGAGGGGCAGGATCTCGTTTTGACTGCTCCAGTTTCAGCATTACCTTTTGTTCGGCGTATTGCATATCATGCTTATAAGGTTGGTGCTGGTGTCATTACACCAATTTTTAGTGATGATATATTATCGCTTACACGTTTTGAAAATGCTCATACAGCTAGTTTTGATTGTGCCCCTTCTTGGCTTTATGAGGGAATGGCGAAGGCTTTTGAAAATGGGGCAGCGCGTTTAGCGATTGTTGGTGATAATCCTTTGCTCCTTTCCAATCAAGATTTTGATAAGGTTGCGCGTTTGAATAAGGCGACTTCACTAGCTTACCAGCCTGCTCTCAAAAAAATATCGAATTTTGCTATAAATTGGTCCATTGTTGCTTATCCAACAGCAGGATGGGCTGAGGCAATGTTTCCTTCTTTACCACTTAATGAGGCGATTAAAAAATTAGCCGATGCAATTTTTTCTGCTTCACGTGTTACAGAAGAAGATCCGGTACATGCTTGGATTGTTCATAACGAGAATTTAAAGAAACGATCATCTTGGCTTAATGAGCAGCGTTTTTCTGCCTTACACTTTACAGGGCCAGGGACTGATTTAACTGTTGGTTTGGCAGATGATCACGAATGGCATGGTGGTGCATCCGTTGCTCAAAATGGTGTGATTTGCAATCCGAATATTCCGACAGAAGAAGTTTTCACGACTCCTCATGCTCATAAGGTTGAAGGTGTTGTTCGCTCAACAAAGCCACTTTCCTATCAAGGAACACTGGTTGATAATATTGAAGTACGTTTTGAAGCAGGGCGTATTGTTGAATCCCGTGCATCAACGGGTCAGGAAGTTTTGCAACAGGTTTTGCAAAGTGATGAGGGTGCAAGCCGATTGGGCGAAGTCGCTCTTGTGCCCCATTCTTCACCAATTTCTAAGAGTGACCTCCTTTTTTATAATACCTTATTTGATGAAAATGCTGCATGTCATATTGCTTTAGGGCAGTGTTATTCCAAATGCTTTTTAGATGGGGCATCATTGACGTCAGAAGAGATTGCAGCACGTGGTGGTAATAAAAGTGTCATTCATATTGACTGGATGATTGGTTCTGGCGAAATTGATATAGATGGCATTACCCAGGTGGGTGTAAGAGTTCCTGTATTTCGTAAGGGTGAGTGGGCTTAATCCTGCTATGCCCTCAAATATCGTCATTTGAGGTGGGATGGGATGTAAGCCTCATTGATACGTTAAGTATTTTAGAATGCCTAGTGAATATTCAAGGCAGGGCTTGGCCATAAAGCCTTTAGTTAAATGACTCACATGAGTAGGAAGACAAGTGAAAACCACTCATCAAGGATTAGTTTTTTATAGAGCAGATGTAGAGGAAGTTTTCGTTCTTTGAGGGGGGAAAAGAAGCAATTTATTGGTGATACAATTGGGAAGTATATAATTATTAAGGAAGAGAGATGCCTGAACTTCCTGAAGTAGAGACAGTTCGTCGTGGACTTGAACCTGTTGTAACTGATGCAAAGATAGTATCTGTCAGACTTAATCGTAGAGATTTGCGCTTTCCTTTTCCTGAGGCTTTTTCTGAGCGCCTTATTGGCAGAACAATTATAGAACTTGGTCGGCGTGCGAAATATTTATTATTTCATCTTTCTCAGAATGAAACGATTTTAAGCCATTTAGGAATGTCTGGTTCATGGCGTATAGAGAATGATCTTTTAAGAACGACAAGTAAATTGGTTAAGCATGATCATTTTGTCATGGGTATTCAAACAAGGGATGGTGAAGTTTATCATCTTATTTATAATGATGTGCGTCGCTTTGGATTTATGCTTTTAGTCAATACGGACAAGCTTTATGAACATCCACTTTTAAATAAGCTAGGGCTTGAACCTATGAGTAATGCGTTTTCTGGTCGTTATTTACAAAGGGCGTTTGTTAATAAAAAAATGTCTCTCAAGAGCGTTTTACTTGATCAGTCTATTGTTGCAGGTCTTGGGAATATTTATGTTTGTGAAGCACTTTGGCGGAGTCGTTTGTCTCCACAACGTGGTGCTTTTACATTGGCATCAAAAACGGCACGTGCATGTGAATTTGCAGATTCTTTAGCACAGAATATACGCAATGTGATTTCTGAAGCCATTTTGTCTGGTGGCTCTTCTTTACGTGATTATATGCGTGTAGATGGTTCACTCGGTTATTTTCAACATGCTTTTTCAGTTTATGGACGAGAAGGCAAGCAATGTTTGGAATGTGGCACGCCTATTGTGCGTATTTTACAGGCTGGACGTTCAAGTTTTTACTGTTCACAATGTCAAAAATGAATAAGGTGTCTTGCAAAATCTTACAAGAGGCTTAAAGTCGTCGTATCTATAATATAATTACACAAGGCTTGAGAGGTTTTTTTTATGCTGAATAAAGTGTTAACACATCTTGATGAAAATATAGAAAAGAGCCTTGAACGCCTTTTTTCTCTTTTACGTTTCCAATCGATTTCTACGGATTTGGCTTATAAGGATGAATGTCGTAAAGCAGCTGATTGGTTAGTAGAAGATTTAAAAACAATAGGTTTTGAGGCTTCAAGACGCGATACACCAGGTCATCCAATGGTTGTTGGACATCATCCAGGGCCTTCAGATGATTGTTTGCATGTGTTGTTTTACGGACATTATGATGTTCAGCCTGTTGATCCATTAAATTTATGGGAAGATGATCCGTTTAATCCTTCATTAAAAGAAAAAGATGGAGAACAAGTTATTTGTGCGCGTGGGGCTTCGGATGACAAAGGTCAGCTTATGACCTTTGTTGAGGCATGTCGTGCGTTTAAAAAAGAAACGGGCCAGTTACCCATTAAAGTTACTGTTTTATTTGAGGGAGAAGAAGAAAGTGGCTCTTCTTCTCTTGTTCCTTTTTTAAAAGAAAATAAGGATGAGCTTAAGGCTGATTGTGCATTGGTTTGTGATACAGCGATGTGGAATGCAGATACACCATCTGTTTGTATTGCTCTTCGGGGTATTTTAGGAGAAGAGGTTACGATTACATCAGCCGATCGTGATTTGCATTCTGGTGCTTTTGGAGGGGTAGCAGCCAATCCTATTCATATTTTAACGAAAATCTTAGCAGGGCTTCATGATGACAATGGTCGGGTAACGCTTCCAGGTTTTTATGATGGCGTAGAAGAAACACCTCCACAGATTTTGCAGTCATGGAATGCACTGAATTGTACTGCTGAAAACTTTCTTGGTCCTATAGGACTTTCCATTCCTGTTGGTGAAAAAGGACGAAGCATTTTAGAACTTGTATGGGCGCGTCCTACAGCAGAAGTTAACGGAATTAGTGGTGGTTATGAAGGAGAAGGGATGAAAACGGTCATTGCTTCTCAAGCGAATGCGAAAGTATCTTTTCGCTTAGTGCATAAGCAAGATCCAGAAAAGATACGCCAAGCTTTCCGTCATTATGTGCGCAGTCTAATTCCTGCTGATTGTACTGTTGAATTTAAGGGGCATGGCGGTTCTTCTGCAATTCAAATTCCTTATGATTCACCTTTTATCAAGGCAGCAAAAGAAGCTTTATCGCAAGAATGGAGCAATCCTGCTGTACTCGATGCTATGGGAGGATCAATTCCGGTTGTTGGAGATTTTCAGTCAATTCTTGATATGGAATCTGTGCTGGTTGGATTTGCATTATATAATGATCGTATTCATTCTCCCAATGAAAAGTATAATTTAAAATCGTTTCATAAGGGGCAGCGGTCTTGGGCGCGTATTCTTGCAGCTTTTGCAAATAGGAGGGTAAATGGCTGAGATTCGTGTTCATCAAGGTGATTTACCAAACTTAGATAATTATAAAACTGATGCTGTTGCGATTGATACCGAAACTTTAGGATTACAACCCCATCGTGATCGTTTATGTGTTGTTCAGCTTTCTTCTGGAGATGGTACCGCCGATATTATACAGATTGCTAAAGGACAAAAAAGTGCACCCAATCTAGTCAAGATTCTTGAAAATAATGCTGTCACCAAAATATTCCATTTTGGGCGTTTTGATCTTGCTATTTTAGCGCATACATTTGGTGTTATGCCAGAGGCTGTTTTTTGCACAAAGATCGCTTCTAAACTCACGCGTACTTATACGGATCGCCATGGCTTGAAAGAAATTTGTAATGAATTGCTAAATGTGAATATTTCTAAACAGCAACAATCTTCGGATTGGGCGGCAGAAACGTTATCACAGGCACAAATTGAATATGCTGCGTCGGATGTGTTATATTTGCATCGTTTAAAAGTTATATTTGAAGAACGCTTAAGACGTGAAGAGCGAGAAAGTGTTGCCAAGGCGTGTTTTCAATTTTTGCCTATGAGAGCTAAGCTTGACCTTTTAGGATGGGCGGAAGTGGATGTTTTTGCGCATAGCTAACTTTAAAAATTGGCTTTTAAATGGAGTTAATTATTGATGTGAGAGGACAAAATGCTTGTACATTATGGGCATTTTATCCTCTCATTTTTTTGATAAGAGTTATAATAAATTCTTAAGTGCTATTTCATTTGAAGTTTAGGTAATCAAAGTGCTTTTGCGAATTCATATTTTTTATTTTTGTAATAGCTTTTGTTTAAAAAAAAATTGAGGAGAGGCTGGAAACATACGGTAGGTTGGAAGACTTAAATCTCTGAAACTGGTATGCCACCTAATTGGGAGAAAATATGCAGGCGTAAATGTAAAAACCAAATCTCATCTTTACTATCATTTTTAATTCTGCTTTACGACTTTCAAAAGTATATAAAGCTCAAAAGTATATAAAGCAATGTCTGTTAAATAATAGAGATTATGCATTGCCTCACGCTTTTGTTTCTCACGTTTTTTAATGGATTTACGTTCTTCATGTAAAACAGAACGCCCTAAACGGAGTATATTTGTGTTGCTAATTCATGTGCTTTTTTTTAAGAAACCGGCACCCAAGCCCATTTCACGGGGGCGCTTATGAATGGTATAATAAGAAAGCCCCAAAATATGATATAAAATTCGTTGAGCACTCCCATTTTTACGCTTATGGAGTAATAAGCTGCTACTATCACACAACTGTGCCAACTCCCAATAATTGTGTAGTCCTTGGCACTTGAGACGGTTCATAAGAGGCATTTTTAGTTTTTTTTTATCCACACTTGTAATGTGGAAACAAATGGTTTTGATTGATTCAACATGAAAAAGATTTTGAATAAGAGGATCATCTTACGGTATTCAGGGTTCTCATTCAATATAAATAACGTTAAACGATCATTATAAATCAATATATTATATGATTAATGTATAAAGATAACTACGATTATACTGAATAATGCAAAGAGCAACTCGTAGAAAAGTGTGCTAGAAACAAGTCAGCAAGAGTTCTCTTTACTAAGTCAAAATGCCGTAATAGCTTTTGCACTTCAACAGATTCGTAAGAAGCTCCCTTTTTTCAAGAGTTTTATCCATATACAAATCTCATTTATGATGTGGAAGCGAATAAATTTTCTTCATGTATAATGAATAAGTTTGAAATGAGAGAATATCTGATATTTGAGAGGCTCATTTTGTGTGAGGAAATTAAATTATATTTATAAATCAATATGTTGATGTGAAGTTCTTATAGTTTATTATTTTTAGATGATACTTCGTGCCTTTATTTATTACTCAATAAGTGATTTCTATGTTGGCAGCGCAGGGCAATTTGCTTTTATTTTAAAATAAAAATGCTCCAAAGCTTTATTTTTAAGGATTTTCGCTTTTTATCTATAAACATATTATTTTTCTCTAGAAATTTGCAATGAAGGCACTAGATAAAATCCATTATGGATATTAATGAGGTTAAATTTATGAATATAAAATATTTTATTACAGCTTTTGCTACTTTTGCTTCAATCTCTATCACTCAGGGTGCGAGTTTTTTAGCGGCTCAAAACCTTATACAGAGAGCATCTTCAGCTATTCCTTCAAGAGGTCTTTTTTCTGGTGAACAGCTTCACAGGGTCTTATCTGAAGTTTTTCAAATAGAACTTTCTTGCACAAATAACAGCGAATGCATAACAGCAGCTAAGTTAGTAGCTGTGTCACATTCTGGTAAAAAAAGAGGATATAATCCTAAAAGAAGAACAGGGAAAAGAGGACGGCCAAACCTATTTTCACGAAGTCCAATGAGTTTTTAAAAAGTGAAAAACAATATCAAGAAGTATAATATATGCTTTGAAGTTGAAAAAGATGGGTGTTTTTATCACTTGAAAAGTGGGGGGCGTTGTTTGCAAAGGGTATTATGATTGTGTACGGAGGGGGTGAAGAGTACTCTTTGAAAAAGATATAGGTAGGTGGATTTCGGTGCAGGAATACTCTGTATAATGGCAATCGCTTGTTACAAAATTCATGGGTTTGGATAAATATAATCTCTGGATTTGGGGTTACGCTGTTATGCTTTAAATACTGTTATTTTAAGCGTGGCTATGTAACGCACATAAAACTCCTTGATAGAGTAGGGCTTGTCCAGGGAGAGCCTTTAGTTAAGTGAATCACATGGGTAAGGAGCTAAGAAAAATCCTCTCGACAAGAAACTGGGCTGTTTGCAGAAAGGATCTGATAGGATGCTTCGTCAAAATCGAGGAAGAACAAAAATGTTAAACTTTTGATCTTTGATGGTATGTTTCGACTACAGATTTATAAAATATTCTTTATTTGTCTATAATTCAAAATATCAGATATTTTTTCTGCCAAATTTATGATTTTTAAAGCAAGGTGTGGTTTGAAAACTTTAAGAAAGATTTCTCATTTTTTCAGCTTTAAGGAGATTTCTATATAAGTTTTAATGTTTATCATACCGGTTGTCTGTCTTTAGGCATTTTTTCAATTTAGTCTTGTAAAGGGGTATGAAATGATAGCCTAAAAATAAGGCTGAAGCTCTGAAAAAGACTTTACTATAAGGTTGAGAGAAGAAAAAAATAGTAAGTATGTCAAAAAAACGATAGATGCCTAAATTGTAAACAAAGAGCAAGCGTGATGAAATTGCATGTAATCTTGTTGCTGTCCATGGGGTAGTGGAGATCTTGTTCTATGTGGTACAAGCGTTCTTTACAATGATGAAAAAAGAAATACATAGCTTTCACTTTTGGTCATGCTAAGGATAAAGGTAAAAACGTTATTTGTATGAATTTAAATAGAACGGTTACATTTAGCTACTCTCAATATTATAACAGTTTTCACTGTTATAATATTGAGAGTATTAATAGGAAGCATTCCAGCTTTTAAGTAGTTTTATTTATCTACACACACTTGCTCGTTTGTGAGGTGCAGGGGGCAGTTTTGGTTTCTTTAATTTAAAAAGGCTTAAAGAGCATCTTCAATATTGCAGATGAATGAATATAAAGATATTTTTTCATTATAATCAATACATTATATTTTTATGCTAATAGCACACGCTTTACACGGTGATAATGCAGATATTTTTGAAAAATTCATAAAGAAGAGCAAGTGTGACGAGAGAAAATTATTTGTGCATTGGCATAGTTTAATTCTCATTTATTGCAGATATTACAGATCAAGCGATCAAAGGTGCTTTCATTGGTTTTTTGTTTTTTTGATAAGTGTATCATTTTTGCTACAGATATCTGAAGTTTGGGCTCTATATGGAATGATGTGTTCAAATAAATATTCAGCTATGGAGAGAAAATATGAATATGAAATGGTTAATAACAGCTTCTGCTTTCGCTTTTGTTTCAGCTTCGGCAGCACAAGCAGCAGATGTTATTGTTCCCCCTAGTCCAACACCTGTTGCTCCCGTTATTGTTGCTCCAACTTTTTCTTGGACAGGTTTTTATGTTGGGGGCCAGATTGGTGGTTTTTCTGGTAAAACGAAAATGGATATCCTCAGTAACGGAAAAAAGATTCCAGCGCCTGATGACCTTTTGCCTAAACTCTCTGGTTTCATGGGTGGTCTTTACGCAGGTTCCAACGTTGATCTTGGCAATGGCCTTATTTTAGGTGTTGATACAGATATCATGTGGTCTAATAAAGATGACACGAAAACAGGAAACACATATGTTATTCTTCCAGATCACATAAATTATATTAAGAAGATATTAACAGAATCTGGAATTAATATTGGTAAAGATGCACTTGTACCTGGTGCTAAACGAACCCACAGTTTCACTTTTAAAGAAAAGTGGGCTGGTGCGACACGTGTACGTATTGGTTTTGCAGCTGAACGCATTATGCCTTATGTTGCTGGTGGTATCGCTTATACACAGCTTCAAGATACTGCATCAATTTCAATAACAGGAAAAGATTCAGATAAAGTAATAGCTTCTGGTACCTTGTCTGATGAAACAAAGACCCTTGTTGGTTACACTCTGGGTGCTGGTGTTGACTTAGCCATGACCAATAACGTTATTGTCCGTGCGGAATATCGTTACTCTGATTTTGGTAAAAAGAAATTCTCAAATGATAAATATGAGACATCTTACAAAACCAATGATTTCCGTGTTGGTGTTGCTTACAAATTTTAACAGATGGTAAGTTAAATAACAGAGCCTCTGTCAAAGACAGAGGCTCTGTTATTCTCTGTTGCTATATTATCACACAACACATAATTTATTGTGGATGTGGAAAGATATTATTCAGATTTTATAAAAAAGACTTTCATAAGCAATAAACAATAATTACATTTAAGATCAATAAGTTATTTATATATACAGTTTGTAATTTCTCGTACACAATCAAGCTATGAAGCGATTTTGTCTGGGATGTTGCCTCCATTTTCTGTGACTGTATCATTTTTACTACAGCTTTTCTTCGTTTAATCTTGTAGCACTGTGCTCATAAATAAATTAGGAGCAAAGTTTATGAATATAAAATCTTTAGTAACAACTTCTGTTATCGCTATAGCGGCAGCTTCTGCGGCACAAGCTGCTGATGTTGTCATCCCTCATGAAACAGCACCAGCAGTTATCGCAGCAGCCCCTGCCTATTCTTGGACAGGTTTTTATCTTGGTGCTCAGATTGGTGGGCGTTCAATAAAATCTGATAACTTTTCAAACGATTTTAAGTTTTCCGGTATGATCGGTGGTCTATACACAGGTTACAATATTGATCTCGGCAGTGGTGTAGTCTTTGGCTTGGATACAGATGTCTCTTTTGTTGGTAAAAAAGACACAGTTAATTACGGGGAACATACGGTTGGAGGACTATTAAATAAAACTGCTGAAGGTATTACTAAAATCCTTACAGAAGCTAAGATTCCAGTGAAAGATGGTCTAAAAGTTGCATCAGGAGATGCATACACCGAAAGTGTTACTCTGAAAGAAAAGTGGTCTGGTGCTACACGCGTTCGCATTGGATTTGCTGCTGATCGTATCATGCCTTATATCGCTGGTGGTGTTGCTTATACGCAAATGCAAGGAATTTCCGCGATTGAAGTGAAAAAAGCTGTTGATACTTCTGCTGATTCTGGTAAATTGGTTGCTTCTGGTAACGTATATGATGAAACAAAGACCCTTGTTGGTTTCACCCTTGGTGCTGGTGTTGACTTTGCAATGACAGACAATGTTCTGTTGCGTGCAGAATATCGTTACTCAGACTATGGTAAAAAGAAATACTTTAAAGACACAGCTGAACTTCAATACAGAGTCAATGATTTCCGTGTAGGTGTTGCTTACAAATTCTAATTTCGTAAAAAACGAAATAAACTTCCAAGAGGCTCTGTCAAAGACAGGGCCTCTGTTATATTAATACACACCCCATATTTGTTGGAGATGTAAAAAGATTTTCATAAACGACAGGTAATAATTACGCGGTAAAATCAATATCTTATGAATATGCATATTTATAATTTCTTGCACGAAGTGAAGTTAGTAGCGTTGTAAAGTCATGCAGAGATTTTGTTTTGAGCGCATCCTCCATTTTCTATGACTGTATTATTTTTTACTACAGCTTTTCTCTATGTAATCTTGTAGCATTATCCTCTAAATAAATGAGGAACAAAGTTTATGAATACAAAATCTTTAGTCAAAACGTCTATTATCGCTATGGCTGGAGCTTTTACGACATAAGCTGCAGACATTATTCTTCTTCGTGAAACAATCCCAGCAGTTATCACAGCCCTTTCGTTTTCTTGGATAGATTTTTATCTTGGTGGTCAAGTTAGCAACTTTTTAAGTCAAAGTTGATGTATTTGATTTAGAAGCAAAAGAAAAAACTTCATAAAGATGGACTACCTAAGCCTTCAGGTTTCATCGGTTGTATTTATTTAGGCTCCAACATAGATCTTGGAAATGTCCTCATTCTAGGTGTTGAAACCGATGCAGTCTGGGCAGACCGAGGAGAGACGAAGACGATTTCAAAGATTCTTGCGATTGATAAATTTGATGATTTTAATGATGAATTTGAAGATGCTGGTGTTACATTGGATGAAGATGGAAAGTTTCAAAAGGGTAACACAGCAGTGTCTCGCATTGGTTTAAAAGGAAAAAGGTCTGGTGAAACACGAGTTCGTGGTGGCTTTTTCGTCGCTGACCGCATTATGCCTTATGTGTCCGGTGGTATTGCCTGTGCGCAAATACAAGGTGTTGGTAAAGTTTCAGGAACAAAAAAGTCGGCAAATGGTAAATCAAGTAAACCCGTTTCTGCTACGGTATTTGATAAAACAAAAACAATGGTGGGTTTCACCCTTGGTGGTGGTATAGATTTTTCGATGACAAATCATATTCTGCTTCGTGCGGAATACCGTTATTTAGACTTTGGTAAGAAGGAATTTAAAAAGGGTTATCTTAAACTAGGCTACAAAAGCAATGACTTTCGTGTAGGTATCGCTTACAAGTTTTAATTTAATCAAAATCGCAATTATGAATAAAAAGTATTAATAAAAAGTTAAATTTTAAAGAGATCTTGACTTTGACAAAATCGCTGTTTTCTGGGCTTTATTTGTATAATTGTGACATTTTTACTACAGCTTTTCTATCTATAATCTTGTAAGGTCATTTTATAGTTAATTTAGGAGCAAAATTATGAATATAAAAGCTTTAATAGCAACTTCTGTTGCCGCTTTAATTTCAGCTTCTGCGGCACAAGCTGCTGACATGGTGATCCCTCGTGAAACAGCCCCAGCAGTTATCGCAGCAGCCCCTTCGTTTTCTTGGACAGGTTTTTATCTTGGTGGTCAAATTGGCAACTTTTCGAGTAAAACTAAAGTAACTATTCCAGGAGAAGATAACGAACTTTTCAACAAAGATAACACACCTAGTCCTTCTGGTTTTATGGGTGGTATTTATGCAGGGTCTAATGTAGACCTTGGAAATGGTCTCATTCTCGGTGTTGAAACCGATGCAGTTTGGGCAGACCGTGAAGAATCAAAAAAAGCCCGTGAATTGACTCTTACTAGAAAAGAGGCAGCAGATTTTAATGCTTACCTTGAAAAAGCTAAGGTTGAATTAAAAGGTCAGCAACAGTTTCAAGAAGATGACAAGGTAACAGAAACGCACAGTTACAAAGAAAAATGGTCTGGTGCTACGCGCGTCCGTATCGGTTTTGCTGCTGTTGACCGTATTATGCCTTATGTTGCTGGCGGTATTGCCTATGCGCAGGTACAGGGTATTCAATCCGTTGCAGGAAAAGGAAAGAGAGATAAAGTTGAGCAGAAAGCTGACGGAGGTGAAAAAGAGCCACCAGTAGAAAATAAGCAAAATGTAGATTTGACTGGTGGTGCTTGGGCTGATGACACGAAGACAATGGTTGGGTTTACTATTGGCGGCGGTGTTGACTTTGCAATGACAGATAATGTTCTTTTACGTGCAGAATACCGTTACTCCGATTTTGGTAAAAAGAAATTCGCAAACGATACACGTGAATTCAATTACAAAACCAATGACTTCCGTGTAGGTGTCGCTTACAAATTCTAATTTCGTAAAAATGAAATTAGAAGCATAAAAATACTAAGGCCTCGTTAAACGAGGCCTTTATTTTATTCGCTCTCTCTTAATCCCTTCTATTTTTATTTGTATCATTTTGCGCTATAAGACTTTAAAGAAAAAAGTTTTATATTATAGAGGGCGAATTGATGGTATATATGGATTTTATAGCTACTAATTACATAAAATCTTATATCACTGCTATCGTTTTACGCCTAAGTGAAAAGTATTCAATTAATCTCAGAAATAGGAAACGATCATAACCAGTGACTAACTTTATTCTGCATATACCAGATTAGAGCGAACGTATTACGTATATCTGTTAGAGTAAGTTCTGAAACGGGAATACAGCCTCACTGGGGAAGCATATGAAGTGACAAAGAGAAAAACTAGTTTCCAACTGTATCATCTTCTTTTAATTTAGCTTTACGATTTTCAAAAGCATTTAGAGCAACATTTTTTTAATAATGAAAATGAAGATGACGCATTGTCTTACATTTTTGTTTATTGCATTCTTTTTATAGAATCTACCCTCAATCAGAGATGATTTCATAAGTCCAACCTTGGCTTGCGTAATAAAGCTCGAAAACCTGTTTTTATCGCTCTAAATCGTCTTTTTTATGGCTCGATACACGAGCATAAGCAATAGTTTTTTTGTGACAGTTCTCTTGAATGGAAAAGATCAGGTCTAAGCCTAGATAGGTCATAACGGTGGTGATTTACTACCTTATGCTCAGAAATAATTTCACCTTCCCAACGGCGTAAAGTGCTAATCGACTCCCCCAAAGTTTGAGCTGTTCTACCTATCCCAATAAATCTGCCCATAATATATATTATTATACACATATAAATAGATTACAAAAAAACTGTTAAAGCCCCTTATGCAAAACAAAGCGTCTCAAACGGAATACACTTGTTGTTGTGTATTCACACATTTGTTTTAAAGAAATATTTTTCAAAGTACATCAAGCCCACTTCATGTCAGTATCCGTGAGTGATGTAAGACGGTAAAGCCTCCCAATGAAATAATATAAAATCTATAGAGCACCATTATCTTTACACGCTTAATAAAAAGAGCAAGCTAGCATCATCATACATTTTGCCGGCCACGAATGTTATGGATAGACCTTGGCTGTTAAAAGCGTTCATAAGAGGCATTTAAAATTCTTTAATGTTTTTATTTAGGCTACTCTTTCCACTTGTGGTGTACAAGAGACATGGTTTTGATTAATACAACATGGAACAGGTTTTAAAGGATAGAATCCTACAGTATTATTATTTTCATTCAACATGAAAATAATAAGTTATCCTTATAAATCAAACCGATGTTTCAGAATGAAGATGTTTATGGAAAGAATTTAAAAGTTTTTTTGCGAGTGTTTGAATAAGTTCTTTGTTTTTATTAATTTTAGATACAAAATATTATTGCTAAAGCACCAAAAATAGATCATGCGATAAATGGATGAAACTTTGATGTCTCTTGGTTTTAAAAAAGGCAATATTTGATTTCACTATTTGCGCTGGCATTGATTTTGAAATAACAGATGATAGTTTATTGCATGCAGAATACTGTTATTCAGATTTCGGTAAAAAGAAATTTATAAAGAATATTATCATTAACAGTTATGCAAAAATTTAATTAAAATGAATCCAACCTTAAGATACATAATTCTAGTGTAGTTTAGTTTACAAATTTTCATTGAATGAAAAATTAAAAAATTAAGAAGCCTTATTTTCAAAAAAATCTTTATTTTTTTGTGAGTGTGTCATTTTTGCTACAGATCTTTCAAAAAAGATGCTCTATATACATTTCATTTTGGATATTTGGAGAGATTTCATGAATACAAAACGTTTAATAACAGCGTCTATTTTTTCTTTAATTTCAGCGTCTACAGCGCTAGCTGCTGATGTTATGATTCCTCATCAGCCAGCATCATCGACTTCTTCTACCATTGTTGCGCCTACTTTTTCATGGACAGGTCTTTATTTAGGTGTCCAAGCTGGTGGTTTTTCGAGCAAAGCTGATATGGCTCTTGTTGGTCAAGAAAAGAGTTTGCCACTAGATAAAGAGTTCTCTCCTAAACTTTCAGGTTTTATAGGTGGTTTTTATGCTGGTTCTAATATTGACCTCGGTGATAACTTTATTTTTGGTGTCGATACGGATTTAATGATATCTGGTAAAAAACACACAAAGACCATTAACATAGGTGCGGCTGATAACACGACAATAGAAAATGCAGTCGTAAGATCGCGCAGATCCGCAGAACCAAAAACACCTCCAGCCCCACCAGCAGTACCAAGAACACAAGCACAAAGAACCGCTTCAGGAACACCTGCAGGTGTAGGAACTATAACAGGAGGGACTCCAACGGCAGAAGCCGTATCAGGAAAATCTGCTGCAACGCAATCCGGTCCAGCAGCAACTACACCAGCAGCAGCTAAACCAGCAGCAGCTCAACCAGCAGCAGCAGCTAAACCAGCAGCAGCAGCTCAACCAGCAGCAGCAGCTCAACCAGCAGCAGCAGCTAAACCAGCAGCAGCAGCTAAACCAGCAGCAGCAGCTAAACCAGCAGCAGCAGCTCAACCAGCAGCAGCAGCTAAACCAGCAGCAGCAGCTAAACCAGCAGCAGCTGAACAACCACAAGCAGGAGCAGGACAATCAAATCAATCAGCAAATGCAGCTCAGCAACCACAAGTAGGAGCAAGGCAATTAAGTCAATCCCCAACAACTAGAAGTTCTGGCAATGTTAATTCAGCAGTAGAAAGAACAGTACCGAGCGGAGGGACACTTGTACTGGCGAGATCAGCATCATCCTCTGAATCAGCAAAAGCTTCCAATGGAACAAGTGGAGCCCACGGTTATCATAGTACTCATCATGGTAGCGGAAATGCTAATCCGCATGGTGCAACTCACGCAGGGGCACATGGCTCTGGCGCTCATGCGCATGGTGCTAATCCACATGCTTCTCGTTCTCACGGTGCACAAAGTACACAAGCGGTGGATAAGAACAATTCCAGTGTATATGGTATAGAACAAATGAAAAAGATGGCTTCTGAACTTGGTCTTGATCAAGAGGATGAAGTTGAAACTTTAAGTCATACTTTCAAACAAAATTGGGGTGGTGCTACACGGGTACGTATTGGTTTTGCTGCTGATCGCTTTATGCCTTATCTTGCTGGGGGTATTGCTTATGGGCAGTTCCAAGACACTGTATCAATATCCGTTAAGGATGAGGATGGAAGAGTCGTTTCTTCTAAGAACTTAGCTGATGAAACAAAAACCATGATTGGCTATACACTTGGTGGTGGCGTTGATTTCTCGCTTCTGGATAATGTGATTGTACGTGCAGAATATCGTTACTCTGATTTTGGTAAAAAGAAATTTGCAAAGGAAAAACTTGAAGTTAACTACAAAACCAATGATTTCCGTGTTGGTGTAGCTTATAAATTCTAATTTTTTAAAGAGTAAATTTCTAAGAGGCTCCACTGTCGGTGGAGCCTTTATTTTTTAAAAGATCACTTTTTGGTTTCTTTTCTTGTGAATTTCGTGATAAAGCCCATAGAGTGTGATGATATATTTTCCTGATCGCTGCTTAATACGAATAATAAGCTCGGCTTTCCCTATAGATAAAAACCAAAGTTGCAGGGTTCAGGGAAGTTATGCAAAAATGAAATCGTAAAAGTGGACAGGAATATTTCACAATGGCTGTGAAAAATGAAACAATAGATTATTCAAAAACTCTTTATCTCCCACAGACAAATTTTCCTATGCGTGCAGGGCTTCCGCAAAAAGAGCTTGAATTGATGGCGCGTTGGGAAAATATGGGGCTTTATGCGCAATTACGCCAACAAGCAAAAGATCGTCCATTTTATATTCTTCATGATGGCCCACCTTATGCCAATGGTCATATTCATATCGGGCATGCTTTAAACAAAGTTCTAAAGGATGTGGTTGTCCGTTCATTCCAAATGCGCGGTTTTAATGCAAATTATGTACCTGGTTGGGATTGCCATGGGCTTCCAATCGAATGGAAAATTGAAGAAAAATATCGAGCACAAGGAAAAAATAAGGATGAGGTACCTCTTAACGAGTTTCGTCAAGAATGCCGTGAATTTGCACAGCATTGGGTAACCATTCAAAGTGAAGAATTTAAACGCCTTGGTGTCGTGGGAGATTTTAACACGCCTTATACTACAATGGCGTTCCATGCAGAAGCACGCATTGCCAGTGAATTGATAAAATTTGCTATGTCAGATCAGATTTATCGTGGTTCTAAGCCGGTGATGTGGTCTGTTGTGGAGCGTACGGCTTTGGCAGAGGCTGAGATTGAATATCATGATCATGAATCAGAGGTGATTTGGGTTAAGTTTCCTGTTTTTGAAGCAAATTCTGATGATTTATATGGTGCTTATGTCGTCATTTGGACAACAACGCCGTGGACAATTCCAAGCAATCGTGCAGTGAGTTATTCTTCGCAGATTTCTTATGGTATTTACGAAGTTGAAAGTGCTGAAAATGATTTTGGTCCTCAAGTGGGAGAAAAGCTTCTCTTTGCAGACGCTTTAGCGATGAGTTGTGCAGAAAAAGCCAAACTTGTTTTGAAGCGTTTGCGTGTTATTTCTGCTGAAGAATTGAAAGCTCTTGTTCTTTCTCATCCACTCAAAGGTTTGGCTGGGGGGTATAACTTTAAAATTCCATTGCTTGATGGTTCGCACGTAACAGAGAGTGCTGGTACAGGTTTTGTCCATACAGCACCAAGCCATGGGCGTGAGGACTTTGAAATTTGGAATGATTATAAGTCCTTACTGGAGCAAGCGGGGATTGATTCGTCTATACCGTTTCCTGTTGATGATGCAGGGTTCTATACGAAAGATGTTCCAGGTTTAGGACCAGATCGTGAAGGAGGACCTGCGCGTGTTATTGATGATAATGGAAAAATGGGTGATGCCAATAAAGAGGTCATTAACGCTTTAATTAAAGCAGATCGATTGTTTGCACGGGGGCGTTTAAAGCATTCCTATCCCCATAGTTGGCGTTCAAAAAAACCCGTTATTTTTCGCAATACACCGCAATGGTTTATTTCAATGGATAAAGATTTTGGGGATGGTTCAACTTTACGTAGTCGGGCTTTGGAAGCTGTTTCGAAAACGCGTTTTGTGCCGTCTTCTGGTCAAAACCGCCTAGCTTCTATGATAGAAGATCGTCCTGATTGGGTTCTTTCTCGTCAGCGTTCTTGGGGTGTTCCTATTTGTATTTTTGCGAATGAGGATGGTGTTATTCTAAAAGATGAAGGTGTGAACGAGCGTATTTTACGGGCTTTTGAAGCAGAAGGGGCAGATGCATGGTTTGCTGAAGGAGCACGTGAACGTTTTTTAGGTGAGCGTGCACATGAGCCTTGGGTACAGGTTTATGATATTTTGGATGTTTGGTTTGATTCTGGAGCAAGCCATAGCTTTGTGTTGGAAGATCGGGTTGATTTGAAATGGCCTGCTGATGTTTATTTTGAAGGTTCAGATCAACATCGCGGATGGTTCCAATCTTCTCTTTTGGAAAGCTGTGGTACGCGTGCTTGCTCTCCCTATAAGGCAGTGATCACACACGGTTTTACTTTGGATGAGAATGGTAAGAAAATGTCTAAATCTTTAGGCAATACGGTTGTTCCGCAAGAGATCATTAAAACATCTGGAGCTGATATTTTTCGTCTCTGGGTTATGACAACTGATTATTGGGAAGATCAGCGTTTAGGCAACAAAATTCTTCAAACAAATGTGGATTCGTATCGTAAACTACGCAATGCAATTCGTTGGATGCTCGGAACTTTAGCATATGATGATGGAGAAGAAATATCTTATGGCGCACTGCCGGATCTTGAAAAATTTATATTACATAGGCTTTTTGAACTTGATCAGTTAATTAATCGCGCTTACGACGAATTTGATTTTAAAAAGATTATGCGTGCATTATTGGATTTTTCAATCATTGAGTTATCGGCATTTTATTTTGATATCCGCAAGGATTCCCTTTATTGTGATGCGCCTTCATCAAAAAAACGCAAGGCCTCCTTGCAGGTTGTTCGTGAGATTTTTGAGCGTATGGTAACATGGCTTGCTCCAATGTTGCCTTTTACTATGGAGGAAGCTTGGTTAGAGCGTTACCCAGAAAGCCAATCGGTGCATTTAGAACAATTTCGCTCTGTACCAGAAGAATGGCAAAATCAATCTTTAGCTGAACGTTGGAAAAAAATTCGGCAGGTCCGTAAAGTTGTTACAGGTGCTTTAGAGCTTGAACGCGTTGATAAGCGTATTGGATCCTCGTTAGAAGCCGCTCCTGTTGTTTTTATTTCCAATCCGGTTTTACGGGAAGCATTAGAAAATGTGGACATGGCGGAGATCTGTATTACCAGTGCACTCACAATTACGCAGGATACAATACCTTCTGATGCTTTTACTTTGAGTGATGTTGAAGGTGTTGGTGTATATCCAGAGAAGGCATTAGGAAAAAAATGTGCGCGATCATGGCGTTATACACAAGATGTTGGGAGTGATCCAGCTTATCCGGATGTATCTGCTCGTGATGCAGCTGCTTTGCGGGAATTGCAGATTCTTGGCAAGATTTAAAATTTTAGATTAAAGGAAAGAAATGCAAGTAAATTTCTCATATTGATGAATATAGTTTTTTGTGGTACGAAGAAAATTCCGTTGTTTTATCTGCAGGGGGGGAAATTTGTGTATGGACCGTTCTCTCATAAATAACGGGAATATTAATCAGCCATACACCTAGGAAATGGAATAGGCAGTGAGAAAACGTGAAATAAAAATATTTCCAATAGGAATTTTAGGGATGTGCTTTGTTTTAACGGGATGTAATTTATCCGCTCCTACCTATGGTACCAATAAACCAGTTTCGATACAGTTTTTTGAAGATGTTGCTAATATTACTTCATTAACACCAACAAATAACAGCAGCCAGATTGTTATGAAACCTCATCCAAAACTTGTAATACCAAGCCCTAGTTCGCGCAGATTTTTGCCGGTGCCGCAACAAGATAGATCTGTCAATGAAATGGCAGCATCGAAGAAGAATCAAGGAAATACTTCTTTTCCTCACAAGGGATCGTCAGTTAATGGTGCTGGTTTAGAAAACCCTTCACAATTGAATGCGAAGCAACGACAGGAATATTTACGTCGTCAGAGAGCACAAGTTGGAAGTTCAAAATACCGTCGCTATCTCACTGAACCACCTTTAAGTTATCGCCAACCGGCAAAAACCGCACCTATTGGTCGATAGAGAAAAGACAAAATATTTAAAAAGTATTTTTCCAATTACTTATGATACCAAGCTCTCATTTACGCACAGTTATAATACTGCTGTAAGATGGGTATTATTCTCATGAAATAGCCATATGACAACAGCATTGAGAGAGTCCTTATGCGTTTTCTAACAAGAAACATTTTTCAAGCTCATTTTACAACATCGTTCATGTGGATAGTATAACGTAAAATCTATTGTGCTCCAGCAGCTTTATGCTTAGGAAGGAGAAAGCTGATACCATCATTTTATTTTCAGACTCCAATGTTGCGACAATTCTTGCATTTGAGAGCCTTCATAAGGGATATTTTTAGTCTTTTCTAAAATGTTCTTTATCTAGACGATAATCCGCTTACGATGTGCAAAAAGTGGTTTTTATTGATTCAATGTAATTTGGAATGAGAGTATATCTACGATATTTTGGACTTTATATTTTATATACAAAATAATAAATTATTCTTATGAATGAATGTATCATCTAATAGAAGAAATATGCAGCATTAAAAGAGAGAAAAATGCTTCGAAATAGCTTTTGCTATATATATCAGAGGAATTAATAGCCTTTTTTTGAGAAATAGGATAGTTTTTAAAGAGTGAAAGTTATGGAAGAAGAAGATTTTTTAGTATCGCTTTTGTACAAAAAAATCTTTAAGTAATTGAGCAGCTTCTTTTTCTTTAAAACCAGAATAAATCTCAGGTTTGTGATGACAGGTTGGTTGCTGATAGAAACGTGGACCATTTTCTATCGCCCCCCCTTTGGGATCATTTGTTGCGTAATAGAGACGTCGTATGCGTGCAAATGAAATGGCAGCAGCACACATAGCACAAGGCTCAAGTGTTACATAAAGATCGCAATCAGGAAGCCTTTCGCTTTGCAATGTTTCGCAAGCCATACGGATTGCGCGCATTTCTGCGTGTCCTGTAGGGTCATATGCAGATTTTATAAAGTTACCAGCACGTGCAATGATAGCTTTTCCACGTGTAATGACAGCGCCTACGGGAACTTCATCTTTTTTTGCAGCCCATTGCGCTTCTAAAAGGGCTATTTCCATGGGCGTCAAAGTCATAATATTCTTTCTACTGAAGGTATAGAAAATCTAAAGGTTATCTCGATAAGAAATGCTATGGAATGAATAATCTATTACGCTTTTATGATGAAAGGAATATCTCTATTTTTTAAAGAATTTAAAACAAACTTGCAAGGCAACAGATACATTATTGTCGTTAAAGGATAGAAAATGATAAATGATTATGCTACTTCCTTTTTTAAGATAAGCGGTATGGTGCATGTGAATAATTTTCTGAACATACTGGCAAAGATTGGTTTGAAACGCAAATGAATGAAAATAATGAGAGTGAACGAATTGCTAAAAGGTTAGCGCGTGCTGGTGTTGCTTCGCGTCGAGATGCAGAAATGATGATTGTTGCAGGTCGTATTTCTGTGAATGGTACAATCGTGACAACGCCTGCTTTTAATGTTAGCCGCTCTGATATTATTAAAGTTGATGGCAAACCTTTACCTCCTATAGAACGAACGCGTTTATGGCTTTACCATAAGCCAGCAGGCCTTGTTACCACGAACCGTGATCCTGAAGGCAGACCTACAGTATTTAGTAACTTACCAAAAGGAATGCCGCGTGTTCTTTCTGTTGGAAGGCTTGACATTAACACGGAAGGGCTTTTGCTTTTAACCAATGATGGTGGCTTAGCGCGTGTATTAGAGCTTCCTGTAACAGGATGGGTCCGCAAATATCGCGTCCGTGCTCATGGAAGAGTAAAGCAGAGCGCGCTGGATAACCTTAAAAATGGTATTGCGATTAATGGTATTTTTTATGGTTCGATTGAAGCATCAATTGAACGTGAACAAGGGTCGAATATATGGCTTTCTGTTGCGTTGCGTGAAGGAAAAAATCGTGAAATAAAGAATGTTTTAGGGGCATTGGGATTATCAGTTAATCGATTAATCCGTGTATCCTATGGTCCATTTCATCTCTCTGATTTAGAAGAAGGAGCCGTGCAAGAGTTAAAAGGGCGAATGTTACGAGATCAGTTGGGTGAGCGTTTGATTATGCAAGCCAATGCAGATTTTGATGCTCCTATTCTGAAACCCTTTTCAAATTCTGCAGTTGTTGCAGAAAAGCAATGCCAGAAAGATCGTTCTGTTGCAAATGATGATTGGGTTTTCTCAAGTGAAAGGGTGATACGGCGCCGACCAAGAGATGGTTCTGTTGAACATAGTCGCGCGCAATTCAGTACAAAGTCTCATGAGAATGTAAAGAAGGAGAAAAGTGAAGAAGGAAAAGCAGAGCGTTTTCTACCGCGTTCTCGCCGTGCTAATGTTTGGATGGCTCCTGGTGCACGTCCGCAGGGTGCACGTAGAAAGCCTTCCTATAGTGAGGAGAAATCGCATGATCATAAGAGCAATTTGGATGGTAGAAAATCCTTTCATCGAGGCAAGGAAAAACTAAAAGAAAGTCCGGCACACAAAGAGAAGAGGGGAGGTTTTGTTCAAAAACATGACAAAACATCTCATGATGAGACGCATCCCTTTGGTAAGAAAGATCGCTTTTTAAAAGATAAAGAGAAAATGATAAAAGGTGGTCATGATGAGCATTTTTTTGAGAAAAAGGAAAAATCGTTTGGTGGTGCTATGAAAAAATCTAAACCACATAGGGATGGTGCAAAAACTTCGAAGCGATTTGGAGGTTCACGTGCGGATCATAGGCGGTAAATTTGCTGGGCGTGTTTTGTTTTCGCCTGTTAATCAGTCGATTCGCCCAACGAGTGATCGTACACGTGAGAGCCTTTTTAATATTCTTTCTAGCCGTGAAGAACAATTTTGGACCAATAAACGCATTCTTGATCTTTTTGCTGGTACTGGTGCTTTAGGCATCGAAGCACTTTCACGTGGAGCAAAGGCGGCTGTTTTTGTTGAAAACTCGGTTGAGGGGCGTGGGTTGCTTCAAAAAAATATAGAAGCTTTTGAATTACAGTCGATAGGACGGATTTTACGTCGTGATGCGACCAAACTTGGCAATATTGGCACAATGCTTCCATTTGATGTTATCTGCGCTGATCCTCCCTATAGCCGTTGTTTAGGTGAACGTGCTTTCGTAGAAGCTTTGCGAGGGGGGTGGGCAAAAGCTGATACACTCTTCATACTTGAAGAAAAGAAAGATACAACGATTCATTTACCTGATGTCTTTTATTTAGATGATGAGCGGTTTTATGGTGAGACAGCAATACGTCTCTATAAATTACGATCGCTTACATCTTGAGAAAGTTCTCGTTTTTATCCGGTAGGGTGAAAAAATGCTTCTTCATAGTTTTCTTCATTTTATATGGTTTTAAAAGGTTAAGCAGAAAGTAAATAAAAGATTCTAATGTTAAAGGAATTGATGAATTTTGATTTCATTATGTTTTTTGTCTCAATCTTTCATTTTTTTGAAGTTTTTATAGCCCCAAGAGCGAGGCTTTTACAATATACGCCCTTTCATATAGAGAGGCCATCTCTTCTTCTGTCTAGCCAAAAATTGCTTTGAGGTATAATGCTATTGGACCTAAATAGAAGTATGTATTGCTGCTAATTTTTGTAAGTTATATGCTGATTTGTTAATTTTAGCTACATTAAAAGTGTAACATATTGTCAAAGCTGTAGTGTATTATTAGCTTTCCTATTGATGAATGTTTTTTCTCTAATAGGATATATATTTCACGAGAAAGCTTTCAACTATGCAATCTGCATTTATATCCTAAATAGTGCGTAACTTTTATCTTTGTTATTGTATGAACTTAAAACAGATATTTTTTATTTAAGGTAGACAATATTGTTCATTTATCATGAATATTTTTGTGTTTATTTTATTAATATCGCTTAGTGAGTTAATCATTACATATTAAGTAAATCTAAAAGTATTAAGTATGCTATCGTTATTACATTTTTAAGAATAATGTTTATATTATTCTTAAGCAATAAAACATTTCTAAAACAGGGGAGATTATCATGTTTAAATGGATATATAGCGAAGAAATTAACACAGAAGCGAGTGCTGAGCAAATTTGGGCTATATGGGAAGATGTGGCATCATGGCCTTGCTGGGATAGTGAACTTGAGTGGGTAGAACTTTCTGGTCCTTTCAAAGAAGGCGCTATAGGACGCATGAAACCTAAAAAGGGACCTACAGTAACTTTTATACTTGATAAAGTTATAAAAAATGTTTGTTTTTCTGATTATGCTAAACTTCCTCTTACTCACATGAGTTTTGATCATGAATATATTTGTTCAAAAAAATCGGGTTCTTCAGATAACAAAATTCGTCATACTGTAACCATGTCTGGTTTACTTTCTCCTTTCTTTGGAATGATTATTGGGTCAAAAATTAAGTTACACCTTCGTGATGCAATGTTAAGTTACACCTTCGTGATGCAATGATTGAAATGAGCAGACGTGCTCTTACTGAAAACAAAATCATCTTGTAAGGGTGTGCATTTATAAAGAAGTTAATACCTTTACAAAGGTGCAGAAATCTTAGCCTTGTTAGAATGCAATCAGTTATGAGTATATAGTAAATCGATGAGCTATGATCTGTTTTTTAGTTAGCCGTTGAAATCGAGTCAAATCATCTGAGAAAAATAATTTTACACCAAAGATCTTATAAAAGTCATTGAATTTTATTCAATATAGAAAAGCTTATAAGGTGCGTATTTTTACTGAAAATAAAGAAAGTTGTAGAAGCTTATTTCTGCTCTTGTGAATCTGTAGGTCGATATTGTCATGATATTTGCCAGTTTCTAGTGTTGCGATAGTTTTTGATTTGAGAGCATTCATAAAAGGCATTTTGACTCATTCTTAAATAGTTTTTATCAACATTACCTCTATTCATGATGTGAGAGCGAATAGTTGTGATTTCTTCAACATAAATAAGTTTAAAATGGAAAAAAATTAATGATATTTGATTCTTCTATGCAAATTACAAACCGATCAATTATGATGATAAATCAAAGTGTTTTTTTGATTAAAAGATAATGACTTTCTAGAGAGTACAGCTTTAAAAGGCTCTAGAGGATAAATAAGCACACTCTTAATTTCCGTAAAATTAATTTCGTATCATTGTATGTATTTGGTTTAAATGTTTAAAAAGCGATTTTTTAAAATGCTTACAGATATCCCAGTTTCTGCAAATATTTTTGTATCTATTAAAACAATGATGAGCGATAAACTTGCCAAAATTAATTGGAAGAATACGCTTGTTGCAGATTGAATTGAAAGATAAATACAATGTTGAGTTTCATATAAAAGTTTTATTGATTATCGTTTTATGACAATATTACGCTTCTTTATTTTTTAATGGAGGGGAAAGAGGAAAGAGTATAGTTCTTAAATCAAAAGCTATCTAGTATCTTAGAATTTTTGTTTCAGGAAAAAGAAGTCAGTCAAATTATGCCTGTTTAATAACAAAATAACCGATTAAGGATGAGGCATGAAAAAAATGAGATGCTCTCGATTAGACGCATTAGAAACGAGAGAGAATGTTATGATTATAACTTATTTCTGATAAATATAAAAAATGAGCTCTTTATGATATTGCCTCCATGAGAGTAAAGAAGTTGATGACTGCTCATTTTGTTGAAACCATAATGAAAGAAAATTTTTTATTCCATTTATGTTTTTTTGTTTACAAGATGGCCATCTTATTATGAGAGAGTTTATAGAAGCAAAGAAGTATACACAAATATAAAGCATTTTCTTGATTCTTGCTTGGAAATTAAAGAGTGCTATAGGAATGAAGGAAGTTATTTGACTATCCAGAGGACATAAGGCTTGTGACTTAAGTCATTTTATGCTTTCGAATTTTTGAGGATTTTGGCTTAAATTCAAATGTTATTGCGAGACCTTTTGTTAATTGCCAAATTTTCGGTTGATTTAATTGTCAGTACAGATTGGGTTATCTAAAATGATAAGGGCCTATGAGAAATCTTGAAACTAAAGAGATTTTACGGCATATACGGCATATTACGTCTTTTCATAAAGAAGCTAAAAGGGAAATGATTTAATGCATTAAAAGAAAAAGAATGCATGAAATGTGCATATGAATAAACACACAAGAGTTATATTCTGATTTATATCAATTTGTCAGAATGCTTATCAATGTAAATAATAAAATATTTTAGGGAGTCTATGATGACTGACAAAAACCAGATTGAGAAAGCAGTTTCGCTGGTTGAAGCAGCAAGGCGTTCTGGAGCAGATGCTGCTGATGCTGCTATTGTTCATGCTCATTCTACCAGTGTATCAGTTCGTTTTGGGAAAGTCGAATCGACAGAAGCAGCAGAGAGCAATGATTTTACTCTAAGGGTTTTTGTTGGAAAAAAAGTAGCAAGTGTTTCTGCTAATTTAGGATCTTATCCGCAAGAACTTGCGGAACGTGCTGTTGCGATGGCTAAAGCTTCTCCCGATAGTTTATTTGAAGGTTTGGCAGATAAAGAATGTTTGGTTAAGAATCCTAAAGATCTTGATCTTTTTGATGATTTTGTGCCAAGCAGTCATTTTTTAACAGAAGATGCTTTAAAAACGGAGGCAGCAGCTCTTGATGTTAAAGGTGTAAGCAATTCTGGTGGCGCTGCAACAGCTTATGGCCGTAGTGGGTTTATTCTTGTGACCAGCGATGGTTTTTGTGGAGCCTATCGCTCCAGTTGTTTTTCACGTTCTTGTAGTGCTCTTGCAGGTGAAGGAACACAGATGGAGCGGGATTATGATTATACAACAGCCTTACATTTTTCTGATTTAGAGGCAGCAGAAACTGTTGGAAAGAATGCAGGTTTTGGTGCTGTCCGACGTTTGGGTGCAGTTCGTGCGGCAACTGGGGGCGTTGATGTTATTTTTAATCCGCGTACGGCTCGTGGAATTGCAGGGCATATCGCATCTATGGTCAATGGAGCCTCTGTAGCTCGTAAAACGAGTCTTTTACAGAATTTCCTAGGCAAGGAAGTGATGAAGCCTAATGTTAATGTAACCGATCAACCTTTGCGATTACGTGGAAATGCTTCTCATCCTTTTGATGGAGAAGGGGTAGAGGGGCAAACACTCAATATTATTGAAAATGGTATTTTAAAAAATTGGCTTCTTTCATCATCTACAGCACGTGAATTAGGACTTAAAACAAATGGACACGGTGTACGTTCGGCATCATTAGTGCAGCCGACAAGTACAAATTTTGCTATTGAACCGGGTTTAGTATCGCCTTGCGATATGATAAAAGATTTGCGAAATGGATTTTATGTGACCGAATTATTCGGTCATGGTATTGATTTTATTACTGGTCAGTATAGTCGTGGGGCTTCCGGTTTTTGGATTGAAAATGGTGAAATTGCTTATCCGGTGAGTGAAGTAACGCTAGGTTCTGATTTGCTTCATATGTTAGCACATTTAACACCTGCCAATGATATTGATCGGCGTTATGGTACAGCAGCTCCAACATTGTTAATTGAAGGGATGACACTTGCAGGAAAATAACACGCATCATTCTTCTGATTTAAATCTTTTGCGTGACGTTTGTCGAGAGGCAGGAGATTTAGCAATGCGGTATTTTGGGTGTACGTTGGATGTTTGGATTAAAGAGGGTAATTCTCCAGTCAGTGAAGCAGATTTTGCTGTTGATCATTTTTTGAAAGAGAAGCTTCTTGGAGCACGTCCAAATTATGGATGGATTTCAGAAGAAACAAAAGATAGTCGAGAACAACAAGATTATGAACGCTCTTTTGTTGTTGATCCTATTGATGGAACACGAGGTTTTCTTTCTGGCAGTCCTTATTGGTGTATTTCGGTTGCCATTATTGAGAATGGGCGTCCTATTGTGGGCGTTCTACAATGTCCGGTTCAAGGAGATGTTTATACAGCTGTCACGGGTGGAGGGGCAACATTAAATGGGGTAAAACTTCCTCGTTTAGCCTTTCAGGTTCATCGAAAATATAAAATTTCGCTTGATAAATCGCTCGCAGAAAAATTACCAGATGATTTTCTCAATCGAGTCAATCTTTACCATTATCTTCCTTCTCTTGCTTACCGTATTGTTCTTGTTGCTCAAGATGAAATTGATATCGTATTAGTTCGTCCGAATTGTCATGAATGGGATATTGCCGCTGCTGATCTTATTTTGCAGGAGTGTGGAGGGTGTTTTTTATCGCTTGATGCCCCTTTACTATCTTATGGAATTGAACCTTACCAATACGGACTTTTAATTGCTGGTAAAAATAATTGCTGTCAAGATATGATAGATGTTGTTCGTCAAACAAAGTTAGTTTAATCACGTAAAAGCACGCTAAAATAATCTAAATAATATAGAGGCACATATGACTGAAGCCAACGCAAAAAAACAATATTTACATCTTGTATTTGGTGGGGAATTAAAAAATCTTAACAGTAATCAATTTAAGAATCCTGATGATTTAGATGTGGTTGGTATTTTCTCAGATTATCAATCGGCTAAAGAAGCATGGCAGGCAAAAGCACAAAGCAGTGTAGATAATGCATTACAACGTTATTACATTGTAGACTTGCATTCGTTTCTTGATGCTGAGTTAGGCGATGCAGAGTAAAGCTTGAATATTTGGTCATTATAGCCTGTAGATTGCTTCACGCTTTTGTTTAATCGTTCTTTCCATAGGTACGTTCTTCGGGTAAAATAGAATGCCGTAAAAAACAATATGCTTGCTGTTAAAAATTCATATGTTTTCTTAAGGAAACATTTCTCAAGGCACCCAAGCACATTTCATAATGGTGTCCGTGCAAGGTATAAAATCCATTGTTGCACCACCATTTTTACGTTTAATAAAAATGCAAGACAGTTCTATCAACCTATTTACAACAGCAATATTATCATGACAGCGATTACTCGAAGTTTATGATTATATTGTGAATAGTCACTTTGCCTTTGAATGGGGTATGAGACACTAATGCGTTAAGATTAATAAAAAAGTAGCATTATTAATGATACCAATGACTACTCTGTTGAGATTATTAGCACTCCCTACTTATCCATTGGAATTTTTTCAATGGGGTATTACTGTAAGCTTAGAAACCATGAAAGTCGTTAGAAACTTACCAAAATTAAAAACTTAGAGAAACTGAATAGGTTTATGAAGCCAACTTACCTCATAAGAGTTTCTTGAGTATTCGTTTAAAGCTACAATCTATAAATTAGTTATTTTGTGCTGATTATATACAATCTTAAAAGGAATAATATATCATGCTATCTCCTCAAAAGAGAGGATTTAAAATTTTGAAAATTCTTATTTAAATTGCTTTAAGGCTTTTAAGCAATTCTCTCTTAAACAAGATTAGGTTTTTCTGGATTACCTTTAAGAAATTATATCACAATTTAAAATGAAAGCTCTATACCGTTTAAAAGTTTTTTTAAGATTAGTTTTACATATTCATTTTATTGAAATGAAATCATAGAGATTGAAATTCCTTTTAAACATATTTTATGTTGTATTTATATAGATTGTAATGTCTATATGGATTATTTTTTGAAAAATTGACAATACCTAATATACGTAAAAATAAGTTTTTTCACTAAAATATCAACGTGCATAATTCAAAGTCTCACTAAAATCATAAGAAGTATTTGTTCAGTGAGCTTAAAAAAATTGATACAATTTATGTCATAGGTTGTATGATATTTATCATTTATATTTTCAAAATTATAATCGACTGAAAAATAGTTTTGTTATTTTTAAAGTAAGATTTTTATAGGGTGCAGAATGAAGTGATAAAATCGATATAAGTGACAAAATTTCATTAAAAGAGATTTAAATAATGTGTATATATTATTCCTATGGGAAAATTTTAAAAAAAATATGGCAATAAATTGCATTTTTTGTCCTTTATGTATTGAATTTTCTTAGTGGTGAAGCGTTTTTATATCAAGATATGGATGATATTAAAAAAATATGGATGCAACCAATAGTGTTGATGAATTTTTTAACAAAATAAGCATATAGATATCTTAAAATAGCTGGATGAGGTGATTTTAAATGGCAGAATTAAAGGCACATACGGCTCTTTTAAGCTATCGGATGATTGGTTTTTGCTTATGTCCTGTTATTCCTTTTTATTTGTTCTTTCGTGCTATTCGTGGAAAAGAAGAGTGGTGTCGCAAAAAAGAGCGTTTAGGTAAAAGTTCTCATGTACGCCCCCAAGGTTCGTTAGTTTGGTTGCATGCAGCAAGTGTTGGAGAAACACTTGCACTTGTTCCACTTATAAATTATATTTTATCATTGAAAATCAATGTGTTAATGACAACTGGGACTGTGACATCTTCTACTCTTGTGAAAAAACATTTTGGTAATAGGTTGATTCATCAATATGCTCCTTTGGATTTAGATTTTGCAGTGCGTCGTTTTATTAGTCATTGGAAGCCTGATCTCGTCCTGATTTGTGAATCAGAAATCTGGCCTCTTCGTATTAAAGAACTTGCAAAAATGCGTATTCCGCAGATTTTGGTTAATGCCCATATGTCTGAACGTTCTTTTAAAGCTTGGCAAAAACGACGCGTTCTTGCCAAACATATTTTTAAGGATATTGATTTGGCGATTGGTCAAAACGAAAGAGATGTAGCTTATTACCATACACTTGGCGTAAAATCTGTTACGTTTTCTGGTAATCTCAAGGCGGATGTTTTTCTGGTTGAAAATCAAGCATTACTTGCACGTTATCGTAATGCTATCGGCAATCGCCCAGTTTGGGCAGCTGTTTCAACACATGAAGGAGAAGAGGAGATTGCTTTTGAGGTCCATAAGATTGTTAAAAATTATTTGCCAGATTTATTAACAATTATTGTGCCTCGTCATCCTGAACGTTCAGAAGATCTTATCAAAAAATGTGACAATAAGGGGTTGCGTTTTATTCGTAGGAGTAGAGATGCTGTTCCAAACATGAATACCGATATTTTGTGGGGAGATACAATTGGAGAAATGGGACTTTTTCTTCGCTTATCGAAAGTTTCTTTCGTTGGTAAATCGTTATGTGGAAAAGGTGGACACAATCCATTGGAATTGGCTTTGCTTGGTTCCGCTATTTTGACAGGACCTCATGTTTCAAATTTTCAAGAGATGTTTGAACAATTTTTAACGCATGATGCGGCATATATGGTTCAAGATACAAAACAGCTTGCTATTCAGGTGTATAAGCTTTTAACAAATGAAACATTGCGACAAGAAATGGTTGATAAGGCTCATGAAGTAGCGACAGGTATGGCAGGTGCACTTGAGCGTACATTAAAGATTTTAGATCCATTTTTGCAACCCCTTGTAATACAAACAGGTTTACGTCAGCGTCAGGGTAGATATGCATATTAGCGCCCCCCATTTTTGGTGGAAAAATAAAAGCTTTTTGCGTTTTGTATTAGCTCCAGTTTCATGGGGGTATGGTTATTTTTCAAGTCGTTTTATGGAAAGACAGCCTCCCATGATTGATTTGCCAGTTTTGTGTATTGGAAATTTTACATGTGGCGGTGCGGGTAAAACGCCGGTTGTTATTGCTTTTACCAAAGTGGCTAAAGAACTTGGTCTCGTACCTGGTATTGTATTACGTGGTTATGGTGGATCAGTTAAAGGGGTACATCTTGTAAATGAGAAATATGATACTGCACATAATGTTGGAGATGAGGCACTTTTACTTGCACGGCATGCTTTTGTAGCTGTATCACCTAATCGTTATGCAGCAGCACAACGGCTGAAAAAAGAGGGATGTAGTCTTATTTTAATGGATGACGGATTTCAAAGTCGCCGTCTTTATATGGATTATGCGTTACTCGTTGTTGATACGATGCGCGGTTTTGGTAATGGAGCTGTCTTTCCAGCAGGACCTTTGCGCGTACCATTAAAAACGCAGTTTTCTTTTATGGATAGTGTTTTATTGATTGGTCACTCCGATGCGCCTGATAATGTTGCTTTTCTTGTTTCTCGTACTGGAAAGCCTTTATATCGTGCTCATCTTAAGGCAAGTGCCTCTGATGAGGTTTCAGGAAAATCATTTTTGGCATTTGCCGGTATTGGCAATCCAGATAAATTTTTTAAATCTATTAAAGAATTGTCTGGTCATGTGGTACAAACTTACACATATCCAGACCACTATTTTTTCACAGATAAAAATTTAAAAAGCCTTATACAAAAGGCTAAGATGCACAATTTATGGCTAGCAACAACAGCTAAAGATTATATCCGTATACGGACACTTCACACGCAAAAAGATTTGAAAAACCTTATTGTCTTTGATGTGAATGTCGCTTTTGTTCAAAAAGATTTCTGTCGTATGGTCCTTGAGGAGGTAATGACCCGCTTTAGAAAACGTTCCCTTGAATTTTCTTGTCTAAAAGGCAAAGGCTAAATTTATAGCTTTTAAGGGTCTATTTTTCTTTTGTTTTTAACAATTGCTTGAGATATGGGTTGCACTCAAGTTCGCGCTGATAGGAGATTTCACAACTAGCATATGCTTCTTGGCGGTGATGATTCCAATATTTTAAATCATCTATAGGGATTTTTTGTCCGCTAACAGCACAAATGGTATAGGTACCATACTCTATAATGTCATATCCATTATTAGAATAATGAATTTTTGCTTCGCGTTCACTATCGGAAAACATTATAATTCCTTTTTACTGATACAAGAGATTCAAGAAAAGTGCCATAAGATATATTATAAAGTCGAGAGTTAATTTAAAAATATTTTTCTTGATAAAATGCTTAAGATTTTATTTTCTACCAAAAAGCCGTTCTATATCTGCCAATTTGAGTTCAATATAAGTAGGGCGTCCATGATTACACGTACTTGTATTGGGTATTGCCTCCATTTGTCGTAACAGTGTATTCATTTCTTCGGGGTGTAAAAGGCGCCCTGACCTTATTGAACCGTGACAAGCCATCGTTGCGGCAACATAATCAAGCATTGCTTTTAAATTGTTTGTTGTATCATACTCAGCGGCCTCATCTGCGAGATCTTTAATAAGGGCTTGGACGTTGATCTCTCCTAACATGGAAGGTGTTTCACGCACAACGATTGCTCCTGGTCCAAATGGCTCTATTCCTAATCCAAATTTTTGCAAAGCATCTTTATGCGTTAAAAGGCATGTTGCATCCTCTTCAGAGAGTTCTACAATTTCAGGAATAAGTAATAACTGTGAAGGAAGCGGTTTGGAATAAAGTGCATTTTTGAGTGCTTCATAAACCAATCGTTCGTGAGCTGCATGCTGATCGACAATGATCAAACTATCTTGTGTTTGGGCGATAATATAGTTTTTATGGATTTGTGCTCTGGCCGCTCCTAATGGATAAGATAACTCTTCTGATGAAGATGTAGTGTTTGGAATGTACGCATCTCCACTTGGTATATCTAAGCCCTCCATAATAGGAGTAGCATCTTCTTTTAAACCAAAAGAGCTGGTAATATCCAATGGTTTGTGAACCATTGAAGCGGCGGAAAAATGATGAGGCTGTGGGCTATAAGAAGAGGATTGGTACGTGTTCTTAAAATTGCCTAACGGTTGTTGTGCCAATGGTTTTTGTATTTGAAATGCAGCTAGCGTTGCTTCAGAACGGGTTGAAGAAGGACGAATACCAGATTGCTGCAATGCTTCACGAATAGCTCCAACGATCAGACCACGAATTAATCCTGGATCACGGAATCGTACATCAGCTTTGGCTGGATGTACATTAACATCTACCTCAGCAGGTGGGAGATCAATAAAAAGAATAGCGACAGGATAACGATCTCGTGTCATGACATCAGCATAAGCACCTCGAATAGCGCTCCATAGAAACTTATCACGCACGGGACGCCCATTAACATAAGCAAATTGATGAAGGCTGTTATTTCGGTTGAAAGATGGCAAACAGGCAAAACCCGTTAAGCGCACTGCTTCGCGTTCAGCATTCAGTGCGATGCTATTAGGGGCGAATTCTTTTCCCATAATTTGCGTAATACGTTGTAATTGTCCTTGAATATTATTTTCTGTAGCAGACAGTTCCATAGATGTTCTGTCTAGTCCCGAAAGAGAAAAGCGGATATGTGGAAATGCGATAGCAATTCGCTTAATCATATCGCTAATAGCATTTGTTTCAGCCCGATCAGTTTTCATAAATTTTAATCGTGCCGGCGTGACAAAGAAAAGATCACGAACTTCAACAATTGTTCCAAGATTTGCAGCAGCTGGTTTTGGTCCTACAATTTTTCCTGCAGTAACGGAAATTTCAGCAGCGCTCTCAGCATCTTTTGTTCGTGAAATGAGTTTAAGTTTAGCAACAGAACCAATAGAGGGGAGGGCTTCTCCTCTAAACCCAAGGAAGCAAATATTGTGTACGTCATCGGTAATCTTTGAGGTACAATGGCGAGAAACTGCTAAAGTTAATTGATCTGCAGGAATTCCATGACCATTATCACTCACCTTTATAAAATTTTTTCCACCATTTGCTGTAATAATTTCGATGCGTGTTGCACCAGCATCAATAGCGTTTTCAACAAGTTCTTTGACAACATTTGCTGGTCGTTCAATAACTTCACCAGCGGCGATTTGGTTAATAATATTTTCGCTAAGATGGCGTATAATCATAATAAATTCTAATAGGAATCTTAAGGGTTCTATAGAATAATTATGATAACATCATTTGTGCGACATTCAAGAATAAGAGAGCATGGAAGGTATTATTTTTACAATACCTCCTATTTTATTTTTAAAGAGCTCTTCATCATTCGAAGTATTTTATTTTATGATAACAACTTAGTTGGAAAAAACAGAAAAAATAGTTTTTATCACCTTAAAATAGCTTGCACCAATTTATCATCTAGGTCAAAAAAGAAACAATGTAAAAAGGGAAGGCAATATATATGGCGCGTATAAGCGGTATTTTAGCAGATAGTGATATACAAGCTTTGATTGAGAATAACGTTCTCAAGGCTCAGTATCCATTTGATAGATCTCAAATACAACCAGCAAGTCTTGATCTTCGTTTAGGGGAGAAAGCTTATCGTATACGTGCTTCTTTTATGCCAGGCCCTGATACAAAAGTTTTGGATAAGCTTGAACGGTTAAAGTTGCATGAGTTTGATTTACGAGACGGAGCCGTTTTGGAAACGGGGTGTGTTTATATTGTTTCTCTTTTGGAAAGTTTAGCTTTACCAGAATTTTTATCTGCTGTTGCCAATCCCAAAAGTTCTACAGGCCGATTAGATATTTTTACACGCGTCATTACGGATAATGCTCAGGAGTTTGATAAAATTTGTGCTGGTTATCATGGTCCACTTTATTTGGAAATTAGTCCACGCACATTTCCAATTTTGGTGCATACAGGCTCACATTTATCACAGCTTCGGTTTAGAAAAGGGCAAAGCTATTTAAATGAAATAGAGTTGCACACTTTGCAAAGGCAAGAAACACTGATATCGGAGGATCTTCCTAATATTAGCGCTGGTGGTATTGGTCTTTCCATTAATTTAAAGGGAGATGAAAACGGGCTTATAGGTTATCGTGGTAAACATCATACAAGTGTTATTGATATTGATAAACGTGCTGTTGCCCACGTTTTAGATTTTTGGGAACCTCTTTTTGATCGTGGTCAAAGGGAGTTAGTTCTTGATCCTGACGAATTTTACATTTTAGTTTCACGAGAGTCTGTTCATGTGCCTCCGCTTTATGCCGCAGAAATGACACCCTTTGATCCTTTAGTTGGTGAGTTTAGGGTGCATTATGCAGGCTTTTTTGATCCAGGATTTGGGCATAAGGAGGCGGGTGGAAAAGGAGCAAGAGCGGTTTTAGAAGTGCGGAGTCATGAAGTTCCTTTTATCTTAGAGCATGGTCAAATGATTGGCCGTTTGGTCTATGAGCATATGCTGAATCGACCATCAACCCTTTATGGACATGATGTTGGCTCACATTATCAAGCACAGGGTTTAAAGTTGTCCAAGCATTTTAAATGAGTTGGAAACTAGGAGTTTTGATAACATGTATGCAGAAAGCGTATTTTGGATAAAAGAAAATTATGTGCTTCGCAAAACCGGCGCCATTCCTTCTATTTTTAGTTTCAAAAGTTATCGCATCCCTTACATTTTAGAGGATATGAGAGGCATTTGTACTTCTTTTTTCAAGAGGTTGTATCTATACGAACTCCGTTTATGATGCACAAAAGAATAGCTTTGAGTATTTCATCATGAAAAATCTAAAATGAAAGAATTTTACTATATTCAATATGTTATTCATATTTATTATTATAATAAATCAATAAGTTACTAAAATTCAATATAACAGTAGCGTATTCACTTTTCAAAATAAATATGCGAGACTGGATGCTGCACTTGACTCCATTTTTCTAGAGCTTAAATGATCAGTATATTTTATTTCGTATAAAACTTATCCTTAAGAGCCAATAAATAACTTTCGCACTACAGTTTAGTAACAATTTTTTTAATAAACATTGTTTTACTTTTAGTAACTCATTTATAGTCTCAATATATAATATTGCTAGAAAATTATTCAATTCAATATGGAAATCTTCTATTAGTATGGACATTAAAAAAATTTTATACTTTATCTGAATTAGGCACTGTATATTTTTATAAATTTTCATGAATAAGTAACAGGTCTCAGTTTTGAATATTGATATAAGAAGATTTCTGGATGTATGCGACAGCTTTATTTCCAGTATTAATAAAGGATTTTTTCATCTTTTGGGGGAGATTATGGTTTATACTTAATGACACCCTATATTCTTATAACCGATAATGTAAGGACCTTTGGAGGAAGAAACGACTTTAAATTATAACTAATTAATCTGCGGAGCAATCGCTTTCGAAGAGGTATTCGTTTAAAGAAAGTATAACATTTCAATTGCACATGAATAATATATGAGTAGATACGTTATTAATGATATTTCATACTATGAGATTTAAAATTTGGATAAGAGAAATAAAGACGTTGTTTTTATCAATTAGTTTTTTTAGAAAGTTGCAGTCTCTGTTGCTTCTATCTATTCAATAGAGTGTTTTGGGAGAATATCGAATAGGTAGGGACACGGATTCGCTTTTATGTGTTTTAGGATGTCTTCTCTTTTCATTTAGGAACAATGGTGCCATCAATGATTATTTCTTCAACACTTGATTATCGTAAGGCAGCAAAGCGTCGTCTTCCTCCCTTTCTTTTTCATTATATTGATGGTGGGGCTTATGCTGAAGAAACGATGCGACGTAATTGTACAGATCTTCAAGCACTTGCACTGCGTCAGAGAATTCTAAGGCAAGTTGGTGAAGTTGATCTTTCAATAAAGCTTTTTGATCAGAGACTTAATTTACCAATTGTACTTGCTCCTGTTGGGCTAACGGGCATGTATACACGTCGTGGAGAGGTAAAAGCAGCGCGTGCCGCAGTAGCAAAAGGGATTCCTTTTACTTTATCTTCTGTTTCAGTTTGTCCCATTGCGGAAGTGCAAGAGGCGGTTGGAGGTGCATTTTGGTTTCAACTTTATGTTCTCAAAGATCGCGGTTTCATGCGTGATGCACTAGAACGGGCTTGGTTAGCTGGTGTACGCACATTGGTTTTTACAGTTGATATGCCGGTTCCTGGTGCACGTTATCGTGATGCGCATTCGGGGATGTCTGGTCCTTATGCTGGCTTACGTCGTTTTTTACAAGCTTTGACTCATCCATATTGGGCTTGGAACGTTGGTGTTATGGGGCGCCCTCATGATCTTGGAAATGTCTCCACTTATCTCAAAAAGAAAATTGCATTGGATGATTACGTTGGTTGGCTTGGTGCAAATTTTGATCCATCAATTGGTTGGCATGATCTACAATGGATTCGCGATTTTTGGAAAGGAAAAATGATTTTGAAAGGTATTCTTGATCCAGAAGATGCGCGAGAAGCAGTAAAGTTTGGTGCGGATGGTATTGTTGTTTCTAATCACGGCGGTCGTCAGCTTGATGGTGTATTATCAACAACACGGGCGTTGCCTGCAATTGCAGATGCTGTAAAGGATCATTTGACTATTTTAGCGGACTCAGGTGTTCGTTCTGGTCTTGATGTTGTACGCATGATTGCACAAGGTGCTGATGCTGTTATGATTGGTCGTGCTTTTGTTTATGCGCTTGCAGCAGCAGGTAAGAAAGGTGTTATGCATCTCCTTGATCTTTTTGCCAATGAAATGCGGGTAGCTATGACACTGACCGGTACTCAGATAATCAAAGATATTACACGCAAGAGTTTAGTAAATATAGATATTTTTAAGCAATGAAAGCAATATGTTATACTGCTTTCAGAAAAAGAAAGTCTTTTTATAGAGGAGCATAATTATATACTTTACAAATATATTGACAGTTAAAGTTAAATAGAAAAGATCAAAACGCTCCTCTATAAAATCACAGAAAATACTCAGTAACTACAATAATATTAACGCAAAAATCTTAATAATAATAAACACAAAAAAAACACTAATAACATTGCATACATCTTTTACTTAATTTATTAAAAGCTCATTCTATGGATAAAAAGGAACAAGCGCTGATATTAAAGGTAAAACAACTGTTGATATAGAAAAAATAGATATAAATAATGCTGTGAGCATTTTTCCCTCATATATATAAAAACATTAAAATATAATATGTTAATTACTTATTTTCCACATTAACATAAAACGTAAACTTCATTTAGTTTTATTTTAATATAGAATAATATTAATTATTATATAAATAAAATTATTAAAAATGTCAATATGTATTTATTGTAAGCTATAATTATAATAAAAAATGGATCTAATAAATAATATTTCTATAATCCGTATATTATTTATATTAAGTTTATTGGATAATATATTATATGGATATGATATTGTTTTTATGGAGTATATTTTAAAGCAATGAAAAAAAAACACCCATACGATCTTTAAAAAATCTCGTTTACTGAGAGCAAGTCTGCGTGAATTAATGTGCGGTTATTTCTTATTTTCTTGCATCCTCAATGAGTTATGATGTTTTTGAACTGGCGAGCATATTAGGAAGCAGTTGAATATTTTTTGTATAGTATGTCATTACTAACACTATTTATGCTTTCTCGATTGATTTCATGTCTAAGCTTCTCCACTGATATTATTCTCTTTACAGACAACAACAGATTAGTGAGATTGGCATAACTCTAGCACAGATATATTATCTCAAAGTTGAATTGTTGGCACACTTGTAAGCGTTGGGATAACTTCATATTTTTTGAAGCTCTTCAGCAACATCAAGACAAATCTGAACAGTTTATTCAGTAGCAAGTAAGGGAACATTTTTTCCTTTTTTAAACAGAAGTTTTGCTGATATCAATTTTTGAAGCATTTTTATGAATATTCATAACAGCGCGCTTTCCTAAACCTATATAAACGGGTACAAGATTACTCAGAGTAGAAAGAGTTACAGTTTCCATTTGATCAAATTACTACTCATAAGTAATTGGATAATATTTACTTTAATACTGAATAAAAAAGAAAAGTTTTTCTCTCTTTAAATAGAGGATAGATTATCATCTAGTCAATAGGGATAGTTTGCGAACAATTTGTTCGATACAAGATAACTTAACATTGCAGTTACTTTTTATCACTTGAAGCTGTGAAAAGAAGGCTAAGATAGATGAAAGAATGTAAAAAAATGATGGATACATTTTAGGATAAAAAATTATAATCCTGTTAATTCCACACAGTTGCTGCTGATATTGGTGACAAAAGAAATTTGACCGAAAAAATTATCAAAATTATTGAGAACATTTTTCATAGCATATAGAACGCCCCCCTTTGTTGGCATAGGTGTGATTTTCTTTGAGCTGAAATTGATTCTATCCCCTGAAATTAGCAATAATCTTTCAGGTGATGTCGTAAACTTTTTAGGGACATTACAACGCCACTATCGTCCTTTTATGAAAAATATTAGCAGTTCAGATGAGCAGCCGTGAGGAGTTTCAACGTTTAATACAGCAAGATCCAGAAACTCTCACGGATTTAGAACGAGCTTCAAGATTTTTATATTTACAACGATTAAGTTTTAGAGAGAAGGTAAATCGTACGATGAGAGTTGAAACTCATCGTAGCGCGCGGGGGCTTAAGCCCTTCCGATTTGAAGGCGTGCTAAAACTTATTTTTCTCTGTTTAGCAGGTGTTAGCATTGAACATTTAAACTGGTCCGATTTTATTGTGCGTTATGATCGTCTAAAAATCTTGTTTTATCTTCACCACTTTAATTGTGGTTTTGAAGGTTATTAAAGAAAGGATTTTTATAAGCGGAAGGATTATCAGCCGATATCTAAGCTGCTTTCATAAATAAAAGGGAGTTTTTGTCTTTAAACAATATGCTAGAAATTCAAAAAACTTTAGTTAACTTCATAAAAGAGGTTGCACCATCTTATACAGATTACTCTGCAAATAACACAATTGCTGGTAAGGAATGGGGCATCACTAATTTTGATTTCTAAAAAAGAAACAATACGTATTAAATAGTCTTTAATTTTGCAGGCTTTTTGAGAATCTTTTCAGAATCTGTTGAAAAAAGTGAACTGATAGAAGATATTTCTATCAAAATATAGAAACTTTTCTAACAAGTTACGAATAAATCTAAAAATATATATTAAATATAAAAACAGTGGGATATGCAGGCAGTTTAGGCTTTAGCAACAAGAAGCAAAGCATATAAAAATGCATAGAGGTAAGATTGGGACATATTTTTATGATTCAACAAAAAAGTAAGTATTAAAGAAAAAATCTATATGTTCCAGTATGCGCAAGATACAAAATGGTGCCGCATGCCGGATTCGAACCAGCGACCCCATCATTACGAATGATGTGCTCTACCAACTGAGCTAATGCGGCATAGGTTTGTAAGTCAATGAGACAAAACTAATTTGAGGGTAATAGCTAAAAGTACGTATAAAAGCAAGAATGCATTTTTCCAATAATTTATAAATATGATAATAATTTGAAGGAGGAGTATGTAAAAGTCAGGAAAAGTATTCTTTGACCTTAATGCTATAAAATGCTTTCTAATTTACGGTAACACTTAAATTAAGAAGCTGGGAATGTAGATCTTAGGATGAAAAATGGTGTCAAGATAACTTAGTAAAGATAAAAACATTTTCTGATTCTTAAGAAAGGAATTTATTGCATAAGCGATTGGGAAAATAAAGATCATCATAAATCCTTTATAATGTGAAAATAAGATGAGTAGAATTATTTGAAAAGTTACTTCTCATTTTTATGGGAAGAAAAGGGGGAGGGTTAATAAAATTAATCACGTTTTTTATTTAAGATGGAGTAAGAATCATGTCGGATAAAGATCGGCTGATAGAACTAGAAATGAAGCTAGCTTACCAAGAAAAATTCATTGAGGAACTTTCTCAAGAGGTAACTAATCAATGGAAAAGTTTGGATGAGATATCTAAAAAAGTTGATATTTTAGCGAGAAGATTTTCAGACTTTAAAGAACAGAGTGTTACTGAAGCTGTTATCTTAACATCTTCTCAATAAGGAAAAAGGTGCTTAAAAATTTTTTCTAGTAATAGTCTCTTGTTTTTTTAGATGTAATAGGGTGGATATCACAATGGGAGGAAGGTGCAAAATATTTTTTATCACAATTGCAATTATTTACAGATTAGTTTTTATTTAACGTATTTTGTTAGGCTTGTAGAATAATTTTTATAAGATTCTTCATTAATTTTAATAAGTTCCAATCTTATAAGGAGTGCTGATATTAGAAGACGTTTTTTATATGGAGTTTCTAGTACGAAAATTAAGAAAAGTTTTTTTTAGAGTATTTAGAGTATAAAGAAGCAGCTATAGAAAAATATATGAACTGCAATATGTTAAATTTTTTCTGTACAGAGTTTTTGTATAGAGGGGAGTTAGATTTATTCGCTAATTTTTTAAATTGGTACAAATAAAGTGATGTTATCTTTATCTATAGAAATCATAAGTGAGTGCATATATTTATAATAAAGCGTTTTAATCCGTTCTGATGATCAAGTGGTTTTCGGTTGTTTTAATAGAGTGAGGGATTTTAAGCGACATTGGTTGTGTTGTAGTACAGAGAGCTCTAGAAGTTTTTTCAAGATTAAATGTACTCTTCGTTATATGTATATGATATTTTGTAGAAAGGCTTTTGTTTTTCGTAATTTAAGATACAAAATACTATTGCTAAAGCACCAAAGATAGACCATGCTGGTAAATAAGTGAGAGTAACGCAAATTGAGGACAGAAAATCAGGCATTACCTTGCATAGAGATTGATTAAGTTGATAGATATCTGTTTGCAGAAGGTTTATTAAGATTTTATTAAAGGGGGTTGTTGTCCAATGTGATGTTATTACAGAGTGTGCGTTATCAATAACCAATACTATAATGGTTAGTGTAACGAAAATGAAAGACATTAATTTAAATAAAGGGTGGGGCATATTTTTTCTTAAAATTTCAACGGGACATACGTATAATGCACAAAAAAATAAGGAGTTGCATTATGATAAGAAAATAAGTTTACGTTTGTTTTGTGTTTTTTGAAAGAAGTGCCTAATTTTTCGATAAAAGTTGAGGTTAGGTTCAACAGAAGTAGTGAGGCATGATGTCTGAAAAAAAGCACGAGGAATTGAAGCGTAGCCTTCAAAATCGCCATATTCAAATGATTGCTTTGGGTGGCGTTATTGGGACGGGACTTTTTTATGGGTCAACCGAGGCGATTCAATTAGCTGGTCCATCGGTCATTTTATCTTATCTTGTCGGCGGGCTTGTTATGTATTTCATTATGCGAATGCTTGGTGAAATGTCAGTAGAAGAACCGTCGTCAGGAGCATTTAGTTTTTTTGCTTATAAATATTGGGGGAGATTAGCTGGTTTCATAACAGGTTGGAATTATTGGTTTCTTTATATTCTTGTAAGCATGGCTGAACTTACAGTGATAGGGTTTTACCTTGATCATTGGATTTTGATTGATCATTGGAAGACATCTTTCATTGTTCTTTTATTTGTTACATTCGTTAACTTGTTTGATGTTCGTTTTTATGGAGAATTTGAATTTGCTTGTGCTTTGATCAAAGTGGCTGCTGTTATTGGTATGATTATTTTGGGAATTTTTCTCATTGTCACTGGACTAGGGGAAAATCAAGCGAATATTCATTATCTTTGGGACCATGGCGGTTTTTTTCCTTATGGAGCAGTAGGGGTTGTTTTAGCGACTTCTGTAGTAATGTTTTCTTTTGGAGGAACAGAGCTTATTGGTATTGCTGCTGGAGAGGCATCTAATCCACAAAAAACAATTCCAGCGGCTATCCGTCAAGTTATGTGGAGGATTATAATTTTTTATATTGGTTCTATCAGCATTATTATGATAATCAGCCCTTGGAATATGATTGGAAAAAATGGGAGTCCTTTTGTTACAATTTTCGAGACTATAGGAATTCCTGCTGCTGGTCATATTTTGAATTTTGTGGTGATTATGGCTGCTATTTCTGTTTACAATAGTGGCATTTATTCTAATGGCCGTATGCTTTATAGTTTAGCTGTACAAAAAAATGCACCACATATTTTTAGTAAACTGAGTGCTGCTCGTGTTCCTTATATTGCTATCCTTTTTTCATCATTATGTACGGCGTTGATTGTCGTTGTTAATGCTCTTGTTCCTGATAATAGTTTCATGCGGATCATGGCTCTTGCAACTGCAGCAGCAGTGATTACTTGGGCTATTATTGTTATTGTTCATTTGAAATTTCGCAATGCACATAAGAATAGAAAGGGCAACTTTACTTATGCGTTTGGTTTATATCCTTATGCTAACTATCTTTGCCTCTGCTTTCTTGCTTTATTATTTTGCATTATGTTTGTCAGTGGTTTTGGGCAAAATGGATTGATGACTCGACTTTTTGATATGATAGGAATAAGCGTGCCTTTTCTTGAAACATATATTCCTGTACAAATGCCTGATATGAGTTTGGCAGTCATTATTATTCCTCTATGGTGCTTGTTATTACTTTTAGGTTATAAACTGAAACGATAGAGAAAGAAGAGCTAATAAAAGGGATTGATTGGAATAAACCTTGGGGATTATAAAATTTGATGAGGTAACACAAGTTTTTGGTGATTTGTGTGTTTTAAGAGATATTACTGTACAGCTTACCGAAAGACGAATTGCTGTTATAGGAGCGAATGGTTCTGGAAAGAGTACATTTGTTCGTCTTATTAATGGACTTCAATTACCATCTCATGGTTTTGTAAGCGTTGATGGGCTTGATACCAAACGCGATGCAAAAGCAGTAAAGCGTAAAGTTGGATTTGTTTTTCAGAATCCCGATAATCAGATTGTTTTACCATTAGTTGAAGAGGACTTATCCTTTGGTCTCAAAAATTTAAAGCTTAATAAAGATGAAATTAAGGAGCGTGTAGATGAAATTTTACAGCGCTATGAACTTCAAGATTTCAGAAATCACGCTGTCCATTTATTAAGTGGTGGGCAAAAACAACTTGTTGCTATTTCCAGTGTAGTTGCAATGAAACCAGACTACATTATTTTTGATGAGCCGACGACATTACTTGATTTGCGAAATAAGCATCGCGTTACGCAAGTGATAGAAGAATTACCACAAACGGCAATAGTTGTATCGCATGATTTAGAGTTTTTGAAAAAGTTTGATAGAGTGCTGGTTTTTGATAAGGGGGAGATAGCAATTGATGATGTACCTTTTGTTGCTATCAAGGAGTATATAAGAAGAATGTCATGATCGGTTTATATATTCCGAGGGATACATTTATTCATAGGTTAAGTCCTGGAGTTAAGTTATTATTTCTTATGGTGTGTGGAACTTTCATAATGATGGTTTCTTCCATAGCGCTTCTTGGTTTATTTTTGTTGTTTGTCGTCTTATTCTATAGAGTTGCCAAGATCCCTTTCAAAACTGTGATAAAGCAATTTAAATCGATGGGATTGCTTTTAGTTCTTCTATTTGTATTTCAAACTATTTTTAGCGGTTGGCTTACGGGGGTTGAGGTCATATTACGTCTTGTTATCCTCTTTTCTTTATCATCAGTTATTTCATTCACAACAAAAGTTTCAGATATGGTGGATGCAATTGAAGCAGGACTCCAGCCTTTTCGTTGTTTTGGTATAAATCCATCAAAAGTGAGTATGGTTATCTCTATGGCGATCAGGTTTATTCCTCTTTTGAGTGAAAAGTTTAATGAGGTACATGAAGCACAGCAAGCACGGGGACTTAATACTAACATTGTTGCCCTTGCGATACCTTTAATTATACGGACCATAAGAATGGCTTCAGAAGTGGCTGAAGCATTGGAAGCGCGCTCTTATGATGCTGATACTATTGATACAGCATCTCATAATAAACAGGGTTTTTATAGTAAAAGAATAATCAAATGAGTACAAAAGATTTAGTTTATATTGCTTTATTTGCCGCTATTTATGCTATTTTGGGCCTTTTCCCTTCTATTTATCTTCCTTTTCTTCTAGGGGTACCTATTACAGCTCAATCGATGGGGCCGATGCTAGCAGGGTCTATACTTGGGGCAAAAAGAGGAGCTTTAGCATCACTCCTTTTTCTTGTTCTTGTTGCGATTGGATTACCTCTGTTGCCTGGTGGTCGTGGTGGAATCAGTGTCTTTTCAGGGATTGCAAGTGGTTATTTAATAGGTTTTCCATTTGCTGCATTTTTTATTGGTTTAATGGTAGAATTGTTATGGAAGCGGTTAAATTTTATAACATTATTTGTGATAAATACTGTGGGTGGCATTGGGATAGTTTATTCTTTTGGTGTTCCATGGACAGCGTATATGACCAAAGTTTCTGTACTGAAGGTTTTAATGGCTTCATCAGGTTTTTTGATAGGCGATTGTTTAAAAGTGTTGATTGCATCCTTTGTTGCTCTCGCGATTAAAAGATCTGTTCCTCTCATTCATTCAAAGCATAATAAGCTAAAATAAATGTATTATTTTGTTATACTGTTATTATATAATATTGATATACAACAATAATTTTATTGAATTTAACTATATGAATTTATGACATAATTAAACATTGTAGAATCTAATATGATTTATATAAGTAATATTATTAAAATAAGTTATTATAGTATTTCTCTCTATATCTACGGCATTTTTTAAATTGTAATTTTATAAATCTGATACTTTTTATTAATTGTGTAACAATAACGAAAGCTTTTCCATAGTGAAGGAATAATTCAGTGAACACAAAAGATTTAGTTTATATTGCTTTATTTGCCGCTATTTACGCTGTTTTGAGTCTTTTTCCTCCTATTTATCTTCCTTTTTTGTTGGGGGTCCCTATTACAGCTCAGTCTATGGCTCCGATGTTAGCAGGCTCTGTACTTGGAGCGAAAAGGGGAGCTTTAGCATCACTTCTTTTCCTTGTTCTTATTGCGATTGGGTTACCTCTATTGCCTGGTGGTCGTGGTGGAATTAGTGTTTTTTCAGGAGTTACGAGTGGTTATCTGATTAGTTTTCCATTTGCTGCATTTTTGATTGGCTTTATGGTAGAGTTGTTTTGGAAGCGGTTAAATTTTATAATATTATTTGTGATAAATACTGTGGGTGGCATTGGGATAGTCTATTCTTTTGGAATGCCATGGGTAGCTTATATGACACAGATTCCTTTGCTAACAGTTTTAATAAGTTCATTAGGTTTTTTGGCTGGTGGTTTCTTGAAAGTGCTGATTGCATCCTTTGTAGCGTTGACCATTAAAAAAGTTTCCCCTCTCATTCATTTGGAAAAAGGGGAAGCTCTGTACTGAAGAACAATTTTTGCCAAATGTATGTGGATTAAAAAACACCACGGAATATCATTCTGTTTTATCTACTTTTCATTGGTATTTTTATCTGTATAGCTCTCAGAGGTAGCCATATAAAAATTGAGTATTTCGGCACTAAAATTCACTTTGTTCTCTTCAGGAGTAACCCCTAAATAGCCAAGTAATATCATTTTATTCAACATACTTGTAAGTTTTATTTGATTTGCATATTATATGCATAACGCCTTAGAATAATTTATTATTTTTTTAATATTTTTAGTTAATTAATCACTCATTTTTAAAGTATTAAATTATATTAATTGTACGAAAACATGGATAATTCAGTGTTCATTTAAAAAATTTTATGTATATAATCCCCTTATAAATGTATGAATATAAAGTATAAAAATAAGATTTAAATAGGGTGACGCTAAAACAAAAAGTAATCTTAGAAAGCACCGTGTAAAGTTTTGAAATAGCTGCATGTGTTTTTTCAGATCCATTCTCCATAGCTAAACAAAACCGTATTGAAAATGGAGAGTATGGTTAGCAAGCTTTAGTGCTTGTGGATGTTTTTATCACTATTCGTAGCGCATACTGTCCATGACGATAAAGATGGCATAGAGGTAATTCGTATTATTTCAGCACGGCGAGCCAATTTGAAAGAGAGAAAACGTTATAAAGAAGAAAGTTCGTTATGAAATTGATGTGGGTAACTTATCGCCTGTGACAGATGAACAGAGAGTTGAAATTGATAAATTGGCTGTAATGTCGGATAATGCAATTGATCATAGAAATATTCCGTCACTCAATGATGCGTTCTGGAAAAACACCGCTCTCAATTCGTTTTATAAACGAACAAAAACTGTTTCTAACTGTGCGTGTGGATTCAGATATGCTAGCGTGGTTTAAAAGTCAAGGGAAGGGATATCAAACGCAGATTAACGCCATTTTACGTGATGCCATGCTCCGTTCAATGCCTTATTTTTCCTCTACTTAAAAAGCAGGGAAGGGGAGTCATATTCTAAAAATCTAAGCAGCTCTCACTGCAGAGTTCTCTAAAACTCGGATTGCTTTTGCAATTAAAATTTTATAGCTTCAATTTTCAGTTAAATGATTCTAAACAACGCAATATATTTTGGATATACTACCTCCTCATAATCACTAAGATAATTTAGGCAGCACCCACCTCTGATAAGACTGTAGACATTGTAATTATGTTAACTTTATGAATACTATTAACTTTCTTTCTTATAAATATAAAATAGATCCAGCCTCAGAATTAGTTAATATTAATGGTGTTGATAAATTTTTAGAGGAAGGAAGATACTCTATTAACCGTGATAATCAATGTGCTACCTTAATAATCGAAAAGTTTTCTGTGAACTCGAAGATTTGCTATTGGATTTATGTTTTAACGGGAGAAAATAGCCCTTATAATCCTGAGGTTATTGATTCTGAAAATGACTTTCAGAATATTCCTAACCCACGTTCTAAAAATCAGATTGAACAGAATAAGCAATATTTTGGAATTTTGATTCCTATAGAGTTAACTCTTTTTTCTTCAAATAAAGAGTTAAATAAATTCTTGCAGCTACACTACAAAAAATCTTTTCCCCCGAAAACGATTGATATCTCACCTGATATTGTTGGTAAGGAAGAGTTTGAAAAAAAATTGCGTTTAATTAAAGAGATAAAACTGAAATATACACAACCAAAACAATCAGACTTTTTTGCAATGCAATCAGAAGACAACTTGCTAAAGATGGCTAAACTTTTGTTGGGTGAATTTCCCACGGATGATTATTCTGAAATGGAACTTGACTTGGGTATCAAATTTAAAGAAAAAAATAATTTAAAGAATTATTTTTTGAATCTTTTTAAAAAATATAAATTAAATCCAGAATTTAAAAACATAAGTTTTGTTGGAAAGACACATAATAATTTTGATATAATCTTTAATACTGAAACTTTTCAACATAAATTTGCTATTAAAACAAGTAAAAATGATAATGGTATGTATAATGAAGGTCATATAAAAGAAAAATTAAAGCATGAAATCGTAAGTTTTACTGTATCTCTTTAATAGAGCACTGTAGCGTGTAAATAGATATATTTATTAAACTGCGTGTACGCAACATAAGGAAGAATACACAGACTAAAAAAAAGTACCAAATTATAATATTTGAATATCCAAGAGCAATATCTAAGTACCAAAGTACGGTATCCAATGAAAAAGAAAACTTGTGCTCCACGTACTTAGAAATGACAGGCAAAGAAACAGTTTCTTTATAACTACTTGGGAAAATTAAAACGACAAGCGCTAAAATTATTAACTTTAGGAGACTGTGCATATACTGATGTAACTCACATGTTAATCTCTTCCAACCTGTTGTATTGCCGCATTTATATTGTGGGTTGTTTTGCAACTCAGAAGGGATATTAGAATTGCATAAAATTGCAAAAACAGTTGTTACGATCACCAAAGAAATAGACGCGAATGTCAAAATACCCTGAATAAAGTCAAGATTTTTTCTTATTCCTAAAAAACATATAAATATAAAAATTATAACGCCAAACAAGGCTTTTCTCTTCTTATCTGTAAACATATTTATTTCCTGTGAAAAAATTATGATCTCAATTTCTTAAATTATTTTCTGATATAAAAACACAAACTACCTTTTAGTCTTTTTAGCATTTGCTTTTCTTTTAATAGCAATGTCTTCTATTGCATCCAGTTGCTTTTAATATTTTAGTTAACCTCGTCTATGATTTATCTATAGTTGATGATAGCTTTAAACACAGAGCTCCATAATCCCAAACTCTCGCTTGCATTTTGATACCCAAATCCACCTTTCAACAAAGCCCATAGCACTTGCAACCCTTTCATAAAGATTAAAGAAAAGCTCTGTTATTTCAAAAGTACACGAAAAGGAATCATAATTGCCGCAACATTTTTTGCGCTGATGCTGGCGACTCATGTTTTAAAAAACAAATATTTTGAAATTCGTGTATCCTAAAATCCTTAATTTGTATTAATGGATTTATTTACTTTATAAATTTGATACTATAGAGCCATTTTGGCTTCTAAAAATATATTGTACATTAAAAAAACTTTTTAATCACTCTTTAAATGCATATCCAATCCAAAAATGATCAGCACTTTTCACTATTTTGCTATTTTTTAGAAATCTATTTTAAACTCTCCTATCATTAGTTCATGAAGAGTTTTGGCTCGTGAAAGAAGATCTTTTTCAATCTCTTCATAATACTTAGAAAAATCTGTTGCTCTTGGAATGATTTTTTTAGACATGCCTTCTACGTTGCTCTGCAAAATGCGTTTTAAGGACTCTTTCAAAATCAATAAGGAAAAACCTTTGAGTTCAGTTTGATAAGCTTGAGAAGAGGTATCATAGTCCATATATTTTCGCATGTGGAAGCTAACACAAGAGAACAAGCGAAAAGTATTAGAGATATCATCATTTGAAGCTTTTATAGCAATAAACCTGTGACGCCATAGGTAAGCCTTAAGTACATTTTCTTTGTTTCCCCACATAAGTTTTTCTTCATTCGGTTTTTGTTTTTAATTTTCCATACGACACACTGCTATTTCAGGCTATTTCTTTGGAGTGATTAAGATTTGTAAGGAAAGTTGATTGGCAAGCAGTTAAGGCTGAATTTAAAGACTGGGATTATAAAGCCCAAGGATTGACAGAAGCCGGCGCAGCTATCGTGGCATTGGCTGTCACGGCGGTTACGGGCGGAGCAGCCTCGGGCGCTGCCAGTGCCATTACAGGTGCTTTAGGGCTTGGCTCGAGTACCGTCATGAATGCGGCGATACAGGCAGGTGTCCAAGCGCTGATTAACAAAAGCGCTGTGGCTCTTGTCAATAATCGCGGCAATATTGCCGGCGCCTTGCATGAGCTTGGCTCTTCCAAGAATATTCTCAGCATTGTCTCTTCGATGTTGACAGCAGGCTTAACCAGCCAAATAACGGAAATGGCTGGTGTTGGACAATCTTTGCCAAAAACCGCTCCTTTTGTCGATCGCATTGCCCTTGAAGCGAAAAAGAACCTGATCAAAGCCGCCATTGGCACGAGCGTTCAAACGGCTCTTGAAGGCGGCTCTCTTGACAAGAACTTTTTTAACAATCTGCGCATCGCCCTGTCTGATACGGTTGGCAAATCGTTGGCAGAAGAAATCGGTACCGCCAAGGCAGAAGGCAAAATAGATACGGTCACTCAGATCGTTGCCCACGCCGGTCTTGGCTGCTTAAAAGGCGCTGTTGCGAGCGGTGCTTGCTCTGCCGGTGCTATCGGCGGGGCTGTGGGCGAAGCCACTGCTATGCTCCAGTTTCAATTGTGGGTGCAAGGCATTGTGAAAGAGGAAATGGGGGATCTAAACGGTCGCACCCCTACTGCGGAAGAGGAAGCGCGTATAAATGCAAGGATTGATGCGCAGTTTGCTGACTTTAGAGACCACACCATTGATGTTGCAAGGGCTGCTGGGGGCGTTGCCGCTGCCCTTGCCGGTGGCGATGTTGATGCCGGCGCCGATGCCGCAGGTAATGCCGCTGCAAATAACTACCTCAGCAGTGCTCAAATAGCCCAGATGAATAAAGAATTAAAGGAGTGTCCTGACCTTTTATGTGAAGCAGAAGTGTCTGCGAAGTGGTCTGCGATTAGTACAGGGCAAGGTATAAGCTTTGGGGCTGGTATAGTAGCTGGTGTACCGGCTGAAATATACGATACGCTTGATGGTTTTTGGCAACTAGCCAAACATCCCGAAGAGACTTTGAAAGCACTTAAAGATTTTTTCAGCAGTGGTGAGATTTTGGCGACAATTGGTCGGACCCTTGGACAGTCCTATGTAGATCGCATTAATAAAATGGAGGAGGAATATGAGCGAGCCGGTGCTGGTGGATCCTTTAAAGCTGGACTTGAATTTGGAAAATTATTGACTGAAACAGCATCCCTAATGACAGGAGTTGCTGGAGCAGCCAAGGGAGCCATAAAGCTTGGCGAAAAGGCTGTGATCAAGTTCAATGCTAGGAAAGATTTTGCTCAATTCGCTTCCAAGAAAAATCTTGCAGAACTTGCAGCTCAAGGAGATCCTGACAAACTTGCGGCTAGGAAAGAACTAACTAAACTCGCTGCTAAAGAAAAAAAGAAGTGGTTAAAAAAGAAACCCACTAAATTTACCGATAGCAAATTTGGACAGACCTACACAGTTTATCGGAGAGACGACCTGTTTGATCCTTACAGAGTTTCTGATTGGAAAAATAACAAAAAAACGGTATGGGGCACTAATATTGATAGAATGAAAGCAAGAAGAGCACCTATAGGATTTGATAATAGGTCGGTTGAGTTGCATCACCTAAATCAAACCCCTGATGGACCCTTAGCAGAAATGAGCCATGAATTTCATAAAAAATATACTTCTGTTATTCATGCTAATCCAAAAACACATCAATCGCTCATAGAGAGAAAAAAGTTTGAGAAGCAGAGAGAGGAATATTGGTATAAACTTGGTAATGGGTATGGAGAACAAGAAAACAGTAGTTTAGGAGGAATAATCAATATGAAATGGGGCATTATAGGTCTAAATTTTGACAGATGGAGACAGGAGCATCGGCAGTAATGCTCTACGGTTGATGAAAAGAAACTTATAGAATAATTGATGGAGCATAATTGATGAAACCCTATACCTTAGATGATGTTATACAATTAGTTGATAAATATAATGGTGATATTATCAATTTTGGTACTGAAGATGACGCAGTTGATGATCTCGTGATTGAAAGGGCGGAGAAAGCTCTCGGTTTACAATTCACATCGTCTTACAAGAGTTTTTTAGAACATTGTAAAGGCGGGGACATTGGTGGTGATGAAATCTATAGTCTTTATGAGTATCCTATAGGTGTTTCTGTTAATGACATTGTTTTTCAGAACTTAAATGATAGAAAAGATGGTTTTGCAACACCAGAACAGCTTGTTGTTAGTAGAACAGACTTTGGTGAAACCTTTTATTTTGATTATACGCAGTTTAGGGATGGAGAATGCCCACTCTATGTCATGCTTCCATCTGAAGATTGCGAATATTACGCTAGCAATTTTTATGAATTCCTTTGTAAAAGAATTAAAGAAAGCGCGGGAGAAGAGATACCTGATGGTGATCAACCGATTGAAAAGATTGAGCACACTCCCACTCCGCAACCTATCCCTTTTTACAAGAGTTTTTGGAAAAAACTATGGAAGAGGTGAAATTGATAGTGAGGAAATATGGAGCGTTTATAACGCAAGTTTTGAGGATCATCCATGAAAACCTATACCTTAGCTGATGTTTTAGAATTAGTTGATAAATATCAGGATGTTATCGATTTTGGCACTGCAGAGGATGCGCCTGATGATATATGGATAAAGAAAGCTGAGGAAACTCTCGGCTTACAGTTCACAACTTCTTATAAAGATTTTTTGAAAAATTATGGAGGAGGAGAAATTGGTTGTGAAGAAATATTTAGCCTTTATGGGGATTATGTAGGTATTCCTGCTGGTGATATTGTTTATTATCACTTAACAGATATAAAAAATGGTTTTGCGACATCAGAACAGCTTGTTGTGAGTAGAACTGATTTTGGTGAGACATTTTTCTTCGATTATTCTCAATTCCAGAATGGAGAATGTGCACTCTATTTTGATTTTCCACCCAAAGATCCACAATATTATGCAAGTAACTTCTATGAATTCCTCTGTAAAAGGATTACAGATAATTTGAAGTAAATTTCTTTGTATGGTGGTTTTACTTTCAAATTGCAATGTTAAACCACCATTATTTTTTTCTTTTCAAGAATGCAAGCGTCGTTAATATTTTTTAGGGGGGAAGGACTTATGAAAACTTATACTTTAGCTGATGTTGTACAATTAATTGATAAAGTAAATAAATATGATGATGAGATTATCAATTTTGGTACTGCAGAGGATGCAGTTAGTGATGTACGGATTAAAGAGGCAGAAAAAACTCTCGGTTTACAGTTTACAACTTCTTATAAGGATTTTTTAAAAAATTATAAGGGAGGAGAAATTGGTTATGAGGAAATTTTTAGCATTTATAACGCAAGTTTTGAGGATCATCCTGCTGGTGATATTGTGCATAAAAACTTATATCATAGGAAACATGGTTTTGCGACATTAGAACAGCTTGTTGTCAGTAGAACTGATTTTGGTGAGACATTTACTTTGATTATACTCAGTTTCAGGATGATGAATGCCCACTCTACGTCGAGATTCCATCTGGAGCGTCACATTATTATGCAAGTAATTTTTATGAATTTCTCTGTAAAAGAATTATGGAACAAGCTGGGGGGTAATGACCTGGATTAAAAAATTGACATCTTTCTCATTCGGAAAGATAGCTTGGTTAAGCTTCATGTCGCTCTTTCATTGGAACAAAAGAATGTATTTGACATTATCAATTTTGTAGCATATAAACTACAGATGTTTATTGTTAAAAAAACACACTATTTTACAGAGTGGTTAGACTCATTAAAAGACAAACAAGTGCAAAAGAAAATTGCTGCACGTATTTTCCGCCTTGAATATGGGCTTCTAGGAGACGTGAAATATTTCCGTGGTATTGGTGAGTTAAAAATAAATTATGGACCAGGCTATCGGGTTTATTTTGTAAAACAAGGAAAACAAATCATTTTATTGTTAAATGCTGGTGATAAATCCACACAACAAAAAGATATCGAAAAAGCCCTTCAATTAGTAAAGGAAATGAAACATGGAAATTACTAAATTTGATGTAAGTGAATATTTTAACACGCCTGAAGACTTTAAGATTTTATTAGATGATGCTTTAGAAACTAAAAATAGTGGTTATATTGCACATGTATTAGGTATTATTGCACGTAAACAAGGAATGACAGCTGTTTCTCAAGAGACAGGTTTAAATCGCGAGTCCCTCTATCGTTCTTTAAGTGATAAAGGCGACCCACGGCTTTCTACTTTTCTCAGTGTTTTGAGTGCTTTAAATTTGCAGAT